>NZ_JAJBUX010000119.1:0-13003 GCF_020860125.1 Cloacibacillus sp.
GCCCTCCATTTAACAGGGGCCGCGCTCCGTATTGGTCTTTAAAAAACTTGGGTTATGCTACTTCGATCTTCTTCGCGCTCTCCCAGAGGCCATGGATGTTGCAGTAGCTCACCGCGATAAATGTTCCCGGCTTTGTCAGCTTGACTCTCACGCAGCTTGCGGGATCGGCCGCAACGCATCCGGGCGTCTCAAGATTCATCGTGTCGTCGTGGGCGCTGTAGTTGAATCTGGCAACTTCGACGACGGGAGCCGCACCCTCCGGCTTAAAGTAAAGCTGAATCCAGCTGATGTGATGGAGTGGGGTGTTGGGGTGCTTGATCTCCTGTCCCACCATTACCTTAACAAGCGCCTCTTCTCCGGCCTTTATCTTTTCGGGGGCCTCTATTGTCGGCACGTGCTTCTCAGCCTTAAAATCTCCGTCTTTGATTACTTCTCCGATTTTCATTTCTATTCCTCCATTTTTAGATTTTTATATTCTTTTTTAATTGCCTACGTTAATAATATCATAAACTCTATCTTTTGTGTATATAAGAGTAAAAATACATAGTTTTTTCTTATTTTTAGCAGAATTATCAGTATAATGGCCTACTTATTATTAATTGGAGGCTCTCTTTGCCAGTTTTTCCAGCGATAGCTTGACTCTAGCCATCCGCAGCGCAAGCTCCTCCGAGATCCCCGACTCTTCAAAATCACGCCTCTCCGCCTCGACATCCTCGTCGGAGAGAACTAACGGCGCGCGTCTTTTGTATGAAGGCAGCGGCTCTTGGGCCTGCGAGCGGCGGACTATGGGGCCTACGCGAAAATCAACCTTAATTTTTTTACAGCCAAAGAAGGCGGCGACACGCTTCTCTATCTGCGCGCGGCGGAATCGTACTGCGGAGAGGATGCTCTGTTCGGAAACATTTACGGTGAGCGTCATTATCTCTTCGGAATACTCACACTGGGCCGGCTGGCTCTTTTGAGCCAAAGGCGAACCGGCGATCTCCTCCCAGCGCTCTTCCAACTCGGTGAGTTTGACGGACAGCGTCAGCTGCGCCCACCTTTCGGCGTCGGCCATGGACTTAGCATGGTTCCCTATTCCCGCTCTGACGATATCGCCGGCGGCTCTCGCGCCGTCAATCTTTTTCATGCCGCTGCCTGCGTCCGTTTTCTATCGCGACCCAGAGAAGCTGGATATCGGTAGGCGGCACTCCGGGGATGCGAGAGGCCTGTCCCAGCGTCGCCGGCCTGATTTTTTCCAGCTTGCCGCGCCCCTCTGCGGAGAGCCCATGAACATCGCCGAAATCAATATAAGACGGTATCTTCAGCAGTTCCATGCGCCTGAATTTATCGACCTGTCTGTGCTGGCGGCTGATGTAGCCCTCATACTTAAGCTCATTCGCAATCTTCTCGCCGCACTCCGGATCAAGTTCCGATCCCGTAAGTTCGGCGACGAAAGACCAGCTGACTTCTGGACGCCGCAGTAGGTTTTTCGCCGATATACCCTCGCTGAGCGGCGACGACGGCATCGCGGCCAGCCTCTCATTAACCTCGGCGGCGGGCGGGATTTTTAACTCTTCCAGACGTCTCTCCTCAGCCTCAGTCGCTTCGGCCATTTTTTGGAAAGACTCATATTTCTCATCCGATAAAAGCCCGATACGATGCCCAGTCCCGCAGAGGCGGTCGGCGGCGTTGTCGTGACGCAGAAGCAGCCTGTACTCGCAGCGGCTTGTAAGCATACGGTAAGGTTCGCTGGTCCCCTTGGTCACGAGGTCGTCTATAAGCACGCCTATATAGGCCTCGTCACGCCGCAGAACAAAGGGCTCGGAGCCCTGCACGCGCAGCGCCGCGTTGATGCCGGCGATTAGCCCCTGAGCCGCCGCCTCTTCATATCCCGAGGTGCCGTTTATCTGTCCCGCGAGGAAGAGGTTTTTTATCGTTTTTGTCTCCAGCCACGGATTGAGCTGTGTAGGGACGACGAAATCATATTCTATGGCGTAGCCTGGACGCAGAATATGGGCACTCTCGCAGCCCTTTATCGTCTTTATGCTCTCAAACTGTGCCTCAAGACACATCGAAGTGGAAAAGTTCTGAACATAGACCTCCTTGCCCTCAGAGGTTATCGGTTCGAGAAAGATGGGATGGGTATCCTTTTCGGGGAACTTTATTATCTTGTCGTCGATGGAGGGGCAATATCTGGGCCCTTCCGTCCCAAGCTTACCCATGTAGAGCGGAGATTCGGAAAAATATTTTCTGATTATTCTGTGAGTTTCCGCGTTTGTACGCGTCAGCCCGCAGACCATTTCGTCATATTTTTTCTTTACTCCAAAATGTGAAAAGGCCTGCGGCTCCTCAATGCTGCGCTGGCAGTCGAGAGCCTCCCAGTCTATTGTGTCGAAGTGAAGCCTCGGCGTCGTGTCCGTGCGCAGACGCCCTATCTCAAGGCCGCTTCTGCGCAGGTTTCTCGCGAACTCGGTTGAGGCGACCATACCCAAAGGGCCGGATTTATGGGATGTCATTCCGATATGTATCTTGGAATCGAGGTACGTACCGGTGGCGAGTATCACGCAGTCCGCGAAGAATACCTGTCCCGTCTTTATTTTGACGCCGCGCGCCTCGCCGTGCTCGATGATCAGCTCCGCCGCCTGCGCCTGATGCAGTTCAATATTTTTCTCCGTCAGCAGAGCCGTGCGGTAATGATCGCTGTAGCGCCGAGGGCTGCACTGGGCGCGCAGCGTGCGCACCGCCGCCCCCTTGGAGGTGTTGAGCCAGCGCAGATGGCGCGTGGCGCTGTCCGCCGCCGCGGCGCATTCGCCGCCGAGGGCGTCGATCTCCCGCACCATATGGCCCTTGGCGGGTCCGCCGATCGAGGGATTGCAGGGCATCATCGCGATACTGTCGAGGTAGAGGCAGATCATGAGCGTGCGCGCCCCCATCCTCGCCGCGGCGAGCGCCGCCTCGCATCCGGCGTGTCCTGCCCCGATAGTGATTACGTCATATCTGTCGTTTATTAACATTTTACGCCTTTCATGATTTAAAAATATTTATCCTAATTCTCGTAGCTCTCCGTCACTCTTCCCTCCGACACCCTGTGGATGAGTCCGGGAAATTTTTCGACAAACGGCTCCGCCGTCGCCGCGAATACCTGCGTATCCCTGGATAGCAGAGACTCAAAGAGAAGCGTCCGTCCTGATGAATCAAGCTCCGCGGTCACCTCGTCGAGCAGAAGGACGGGGTCGCGTCCTATCTTTCTCTTCACGCCGTCGGCGGCGGCGAGCATCATCGCGATCGCCGTGCGCCGGCGCAGACCGCGGCTCAAAGCCTCGGAGGCCGGTCTTTCACCGGCCATGATAATAATATCGTCGCGGTGCGGCCCCACTATGGGAAATTTCACCGCCGCCTCGCGGCCGCGGTTTGCAATGACCGCCTTCGCGTAATCGTTCTCGCAGTCCTCGTCGAAACCGGCTCCGCCCCTTTTCAGCGACAGCGTGATCTTCACCGGCGTGAGATCCGCCATCCCCTCGAGACATGAAGAGAGCAGCTTTACGCCCTCCAAACGCATCCGCCATATCCAGGCGGCAAGCGGCAGCAGCGCCCGGTCGGCGATCATCGCCGGCATACCGCGTTTAAGAAATACCGCCTTCTGGCGGACGCCGCGCCTGTACTCGGCCAGACGCATCGCGTAGGAGGGAACGATCAGCGCCAGCAGCATATCCAGCAGCCGGCGGCGGAAGGCGGAAGAGCCCTCTACGATAGACATGTCGTCGGGAAGGAAGGTGAGCACCGGTATATTCCAGCGCAGATCCGCGGCGGTCACGGATTTATCATCCAGCCGCAGCATATAGCGGCGCGATATTTTCACACGGATTATCCCGCCTGATTCAAGCTCGCCGGTAAGCTGCACCTCGGAAGAGCCGCTGCCCCAGGTAGGCATTGAGAGAGTCTTAGCGCCGCGTTCGAGCGGCCCCCATCCGGAGACGATATTTATCCCCTCAAGGATATTGGTCTTGCCAGCGCCATTCTCGCCGGTAAGTAAATTCAGCCCCGGGGACCATCTCATCTCCCGGGGCTCAAGATTCTTAAAATTATTGAACCGAACCCGGCTAAATCCCATCCGCTCCGTTTTGCTCCGTATCAAACATCCTGAGTTCATCCTCAGAGAGGTTGATCGGCGCGATGAGACATAAGAAATCGTCGCTGTCACTGCGTTTTACCGCCATATGGCCGGCCTGGCCGTTGAAAGAAAGCTTCACCTCGGGATCTCTCATCACCTTGAGGGCTTCCAGGAAAAACTTTGAGTTTACGGCGATCCTCAGCTTTTCGCCCTCCGCCTCCGCGCCGATCTCTTCCTTGGCCTGTCCGAAATCGGGGGCCTTACCGCGCAATACCATCTCCGAGCCGGGAATGATGTCCAGAACTACCATGCGGTTAAAGTCCCGAACGATGACGTCCACTCGTTCAAGGGCGGATATAAGCCCTCCCCTGTCGGTAACGACGTTGAGGGTGCTGTTCTTCGGCAGTATTTTTTCATAGGGGGGGAATTTTGATTCCACGCGGCGGACGGTGAATTCCAGCGTCTCGGTCTTGAAGTAGAACTGCGCGCTGTCAAAGAGCACCTTTACCTCCGTCTCCGGGTTCAGCGAGCCGAGTATCCTCTGAAGCTCCTTTACCCCCTTCATCGGCAGCAGCGCCGTCACCGCTTCGGCCCCGTCGGTCACCACCGCTGAGGATAGCGCGAGTCTGCGCGTATCCGTAGAGACGATGTTCAGTCTGTTCTGCGTTATCTGCAGATTTGCGGAGGAGAGATAGAGCGGGAATTCCTCACCGGTCGAGGCCGCGAGCGTTCCCTCTTCGATAACCTTAGCGAGCTCCGCCGCCGATATGCGGCAGAAGAGATCAGCGCTGTCCGATGACGGCAGTACGGGAAATTCGCGTACCGGATAGCTGGAGAAGTTGTATTTGCTTCTGCCGGCTCTCAGAATCACCTTTCCTTCGTTTACCTCGATGGTGAATTCCTCACCGGGAGCCTTCTTGAAGAGGTCGCTGACCATTTTGATCGGGAAAACGGCCTCTCCTGGTTCTGTTACGGTAACGCCGGATGCAAAGCAGATTATCGATGTCTTTATATCGGTCGCCTGCAGCAGTACCGATTCAAAGTCCGCCTTAACGAGGATTGACGAGAGTATGCTCACCGATCCTGAAGCGGATGTGCTTCTCTCAGCGAGACCCCAGCTTGCAAGGAACTGCTTTTTGTTGATTGTAAGCTTCATGTACGAGCCCTCCTATTAATACACCTTTTTTATAAATAAAATCGTATTCGTCGTCGTAGGGGCTGTGGAAATGTGGAAAAGTATATTTCCACCCGCTCTGACGCAATTTTTCGATGTGCAAAAGATTTTCATTAATTCACAAACTTATTCACACTATCCACAATTTTTGTGTGGAAAATCTGTAAAATAAAACTGCCCACAAATCAATGCACCAATTTTACGCAAAAAACTATAACTTATTCACAATGTTATCCACAAAAGAGCGCACTCGAAGGTCCGTCTTGATAAGCTCTGCAATCTTCTTGCAGGCGTGGATAACGACCGTATGATCCTTTTTGTTGAAGGCGTAGGCAATCTGGATCAGCGCCTCGCTTGTCTTATTGCGCGCCACATACATCGCGGCCTGACGCGCGAGGGCCAGGTCGGCGGTCCGCTTCTTCGATAGCAGCTCTTCGACGGTGAAGCCGAAAGATTCGGCCGTCAGCTGCTGGATAAGGCCGATACTCACGGTTCCGAGCGGATGTTCTTTGATCAAATCCTTTAGCCATACGCTTGCGTTCTCGATGTTGATCGGCTCGTGGTTGAGATCCGAACAGGCGACGATCCTGTTCAGTGAGCCTTCGAGTTCGCGGATGTTGCTTGGAATATTCTGCGCGATGAACATGATGACATCTTCAGGGATGTTCATGTACTTTTTCATCTCGGCTTTTTTCTGGAGTATGGCGACGCGAGTTTCCAGATCCGGCGGCTGGATATCGGTTACCAGGCCCCATTCGAAACGTGAAACAAGTCTGTCGGCGATACCCTCGATGTCCTTAGGCGGTCTGTCGGCGCTTATGATTATCTGTTTCTTCGCGTCATGCAGGGTGTTGAAGGTCCAGAAAAATTCTTCCTGCGTCTGCTCCTTGCCGGCTATGAACTGCACGTCGTCTATCATCAGCACGTCAAGTTCGCGGTACCTCGCGCGGAATTCCTGATTTGTGTTGTTCCTGATCGCGGTGATCAGATCGTTGGTGAACTTTTCCGCGCTGACATAAAGTATTTTTGTATTATTGTTCGTAGCCGCTATATGGTGCCCGATGGCGTGCATAAGGTGCGTCTTGCCAAGTCCGACCTTTCCCCAGATGAAGAAGGGATTGTAGGTATTTCCCGGGGACTCGGCGACCGCCAGACTCGCGGCGTGGGGGAGCCTGTTTGACTTTCCCACGACGAATGTCGAGAAGACATAATTCGGATTAAGGCCGTTACGTCCCGCCGACGGCTTTGGCTGCGGGCTCTTAGGCTGCGGTTCCTGCACTCTTGTGGACTCGGGCTGGTCGGAGGATATCTTGAGCTTGATATCCGTACCGAAGCTTGTCTCGATGAGCAGCTCCTTCATCCTTGCGAGGTATCTCGACTTTATCTGATCCATCGCAAATTGAGTGGCGACGTCAAGTACAAGCACGCCGTCTTCAAGCGATAGGGGCATACAAGTCTGAAGATATATCTCCGCAGTCTTATCTTCGGCCCCCATCTTTTCCATGCAGTACTTATAGTATTCTTTCCAAATAATGTCTAAATCCATTCGGTTCACTCCAACAGAAGATAAAATAGATATTCTTCCAACTAGAGATTTTATCATGAATCAGCTAAAGACCAAAAAATAAATTTCAATGATTTTTGGGAATACCCAATGGGAATATTTTTTTCAGCCAGGCATAAAGAAGATTTCAAGTCAATAGGATAATCGAAGTTTTAGAAAGAAATACACAAAAGTTATTCACATATACACATTGAGAAACACAAAAATATTAACAGCGTACAAAAGTCAGTTGTAGAGCCAAAGACTGCGGAAAGATGTAAAAATCTGAAAATTTGATGATAGCTGATGATACTCTTTTTTTACTGAAAAGTATCAATAAAAAAATCGTTGTGAGTAAATGTGTATAACGTGAATAATTTATAAAGTATTTGTAACAATAATATTAATAATATATAAATACGGTTTTACATAAATGTAATAGAGGGATAGGAAAAGGTGATGAGATGGGGAAAAACTGAGTAAAACAAAAAATTATCCACATGATGTGTATAAATTTTGTGTGTAATTTAGTGGAATTCAGAAAACTAAGGCTGTTTTTATCAAAACAGCTCCCCTGTATTTGATATTTAGTGTAAATACTATTAGACCAAAGCTGACTATAGTAAACTTAAATATAAAAAAAGAGACTGTTGATATCCGTTGAAAATCAATAGTCTCTTTTTTTGTCGTTTGCGTGAATAATGTCAGCCTATTATCAGCGGTTCCAGCGCCAGACATTGCCTCCGTCTATCTTTTTTGGCTCTCCGGTCAGCAGCGCCTCGCCGTTTTTCATCGTCATGCGGCTGAAGCTGACGGGAAACGGTATCTTGGCGAATGGAAGCAGCGGGTTAACCCTGCCGGTCACCAGCTCGGTGATATTCTCAGGCTGTTTTATCCCTTGTGCGTAGATCACCGTATCTTCGAGGTATACCCCGTCCTGTTTCAGTCCCAGTTTTCCCTCCGCCTTCAGATCGAGATTTATCTTTATTATCACCACGTCAGCCTCAAATTTCCCCTCGGCGCTGTAGCCCTGAGGATAAAATTTGAAACGCAGCTCGGAAAAGCCCCCCGTGCTCTTTCCGGAGGCGAAATAGTCGTTCACGTCGCGTTCTCTTAATACTATTTCGCCGCGTGATGATGTGATGCGGTTTGAAAGCTCCATACCGCCACCGTCTTGGATATTGGCGGGCAGCTCCGCAAGCTCGGCGGCGAGCTTCATAGATTCTATTCTGATCCCAGATATCATGGCGCCGGCACACTCTATCCAGGCCAGTTTTCCGCCGTCCGCGACTGTGACCTCTATGCGTTCCGGCGAAAGCTGCTCGCGGACGAGAGTTCCTATTTCGCGCGCAGCCTCCGTCTCTCGTTCTCCCGCAAAGGATTGTGCCGCCGGGATTATCGCCAGCGCCAGCGCGCAGATAAGCGCTTTTTTTATCTTCATTCAGGTATTGCCTCCTTAAAGCTTGGTATTGCTATATGCAATGATTTTAAGCCATAAAATATTTTTGTAACAGGGCGAAAAAGAGAGAGAAAAAATTTGTATTTTTTTTGTTTATGATATATCATCTGATATATCTAGAAGATGTAGGAAAATAATTGGTCGTTATTGGCTTTTTATGGTATCGTATAAAAGAGACAGTAAAGATATTTGGAGTTTTGAAATATGAGCTTGCTTGAACTTTTTGTCTTCTTTTTTAGAATAAGCGCCGTCACCTTCGGAGGCGGTATTGTGATTCTCGGCATGGTGCAGCTGGAGGAAGAAAAGCGGCGTGACATCGACCCGGAGGTCTTTGCCGACATGGTCAGCCTCGCGGCTTCGATGCCGGGTCCCATAGCCGTTTCCATCTCCTGGCTCATGGGACGCCATTACCGTGGGCTTATCGGCAGCATCGTCGCCGTTGCCGGCGCTATATTGCCGCCGTTCCTTATAATACTTTTCTTATCTCCATTTATAATAAAGTATTCCGACGTACCGGCGGTCAAGGGATTTTTCCGCGGTGTCCTTGCCGGTACGAGCGCGATAATCGTCCTTGTTATTATCGATAATGTAAAAAACGCCCTCTTTGGAAAATGGTGGAACCTCGTTCCGTATCTGCTGGTGATCTCACTGATCGGCGTCCTCAATTTGCACCCCCTCCTGGTCATGGCCGCGGTCATCGCGATGCAGTTCGTCCATGAAAGGATTACGGCAAAATAACGAGGATACCGCAGCTTATCTTTGCCTTTATGCAGATTGGGATAACGGCCTTTGGCGGCGGCCTTTCTACACTGCCGCTGATAGAATACCAGCTTGTAACGAAAAACGGCTGGATGGGTGTTGAGGAGTTCAATCAGATGGTGGCCGTATCACAGGTCACTCCAGGGCCGATAGCGATCAACGCCGCGACCTTCGCCGGCTACCAGCAGGCCGGTTTCTGGGGGTCGTTGACCTCTACGCTCGCTCTTGTAGCCGCGCCGCTTTTAGCACTTTCCATCATACTTTTTCTGCTTCAGCGTGTGAGTCCGGAGAAGAGTAAGAACTTTAAATTGATGCTTCGCCCTGTTGTAGCCGGACTTTTGACCCTTTCGATAATATCGCCGTTTACCTCGACATGGAATAACGGTGTCATGGCGATCGCCCTCTTTGCCGCGGGGGTCGGACTTGTCAAATACAGTAAGTTCTTTAAAGAAAATCCGGCGGCGATGCTTATAATATTTGGAATATTTGGAGCAATTTTTCTGCGCTGAGGTTAACTATAAAAATAAATTTTAATTTATATTTTAACAAAATAGCAGAAATTTTGCTGTCTGATATATCAGATTTTTAAAAAAGACGCTTTTTAATTTTCAACAAAGCCGGGGCTGCGCTCGTGAAACAACGGTGGCCAATATATTTGATATAGACTGATTTTTGGCTTGTTGTAAGCGTTTTTTGTACATTGACAAAAAAATAGAGGATATAAATTTTACGTCTGTATTTGATACAGGGTTGCAAGTAACTTAAATTACATTTTACTTGATGAAACACTGGTGGAAATCAGACGCGGCAGAGCATTGTGTAAAAAAGATTGACTAAATAAGATGTTTGTTGTAATTTATTTCCTAGCAACTGCATTTTTTTACTAGTTTACACATTGCATATTTTACGCTGGAGAAGGAGGAAAGTTCTTAAGGCTACGTGTAATGTAAGCGCTTTTTCTTTTGAAACAAAAACTAAACAGAGTCTCAAAAAGGTTCGATTCTGAAGGGAGAGTTTTTCGTGAAGAAATTTGCACTTATGTTTGCAGTAATGTTCCTGTTTGTAGCTATGATAAGCCCCGCAACTGCCGCGCCGACGGTGTTCCGTTTCGCCGGCCAGTCTTCGCCGGATCATATGGCGACGAAGATGATGGAGCAGATGGCTAAGGAGATCAACGAGGGCACGCAGGGCCGCGTCGAGGTCAAAGTCTATCCGGCGAGCCAGCTTGGCAATTACACCCTTGTTATGGAAGAGATGATCCGCGGTACCGTCGATATGGCCTGTATGTCGGTCGCTACGGACTTCGATCCGCGTCTTGAGATTCTTTACGCCAACGGATATGTTACGGGTTATGACGCCGCTAAAAAGGCCTTTGACCCCGATGCGTGGCTTCCTAAGAAGCTCAACGAATTCCTTACCCCCCTCGGTGTCCGCCTCATCGGCTCCTATATCGAGGGCTTTATCGGCATAGCCTCGGCGAAAGAGGCGAAGGCTCCCCTGGATCCGAAGGTTGACAAAGGCCTTCTCACCCGTGTTCCGAACATGGTCTGCTATACGGCCGGCGCGAAGGAAATGGGATATCGTCCCATCACCATCCCCTATCCCGATGTCTATCAGTCAATGCAGACCGGCGTCTGTGATGCCGCCGACGGCTATCCGACGGCTGCCGCCTACACCATCCTCGGCGATGTCATTAAGTATTGGTACGCTACGAACTACTCGATGGAATACCTCGCCTATATGGTAAGCGATAAATCATGGAAGAAGCTAAGCCCCGAAGATCAGAAGGTATTCCTCGATATCGCCAAGAAGTACACGCTGAAGTCGATAGACAACGTGAAGGCGGAAGACGAGAAGTACATGCAGCTTATGGAAAAGAAGGGCATCAAGGTTTACAGATACACTGAAGAGCAGCTGCGCCCCATCAAAGAGGCCTGCATGAGAACTCTTGGGAAGAGATCGGTAAAGCCGGCGCCGGTACGGAGCTGATGAAGGAGTTCAAGCAGCATCTCGGTAATATTTAGTCGTAATAATATCAGGCATTCAACAGCGATGCTTAACATGCGTTAACGAGAAAGCCCGAGGGGCGCCGTCCCCTCTGGGCTTTTCCGTCTCTGAAAGGAGTACCACAAATGTCAATTGATGAAATAAAGGTCGAACAGACGATACCGTCCGATCTTGAAGACATCCAGCCAAATGTAAGACCCCCAAAATGTCTCTTTGACAAAATCACCGTTAGTTTATATTCGATCATCTGTTTTGTGATGTCAATGCTTCTTACCGTAATCATCAGCGCGGCGACGATAATGCGCTACGTATTTGAGATGGATCTCTACGGTTATGAAGAGTGGATCAAAATATTTGCCTTCTGGCTCTACTTTATGGGCGCCGGATATGGGGCCTTCGCCGGTACCCATGTCTCCGCCGACCTTGTCCAGTCTTATGTTAAGGAGGGAGTTCTCAAGAGGCTCCTGATTTTCATAAAGACCGTTATAACGCTTGGAGTGACCCTTCTTTTTACAAAGTATGGCTGGGATTATCTTATCTTCGGATTCCTCGGCCCTCTGGGGACCGGCGTCGCGCTCCCGCGTACGGTTGCCTGGAGAATACCCCTCTGGACGGCTTATCTGTCGATATTCCTCGGTCTCGTTTCAATGTCTTACTATTTCATGTGGGACATGATCAGGGCGGGAAAGATACTCTTCTCTGGAGGTAAAAAGTAATGATCTATGTAGCACTTATAATACTCATTTCCGCGCTCGTCATCGGCGTTCCCGTGCCAGTCAGCTTCATGGCCTCCTGCGCCTGGCTGATATTCTTCGGCGGCCCGAACATGGAGGGCTATCAGGCGACGCAGCTGCTTCCCTACGGCTTCACGCAGATGAACTCCGTCTCGCTCATCGCGATCGCGATGTTCATCCTTGCCGGCGGCATCATGGAGCGCGGGCGCATCGCGGAAAAGCTCATCGACATGGTCGATGTCTTTGTCGGCCACATCAAGGGCGGGCTTGGCATCGTCGGTACAGTCTCCTGCGCGGTATTCGGCTCTATCTGCGGCGCCGCCTGCGCGACGCTCTCCTGCATCGGCGCGATCATGTTCCCGCGTTTCAAACAGGGCGGATACCCGATGGGACACGCCTGCGCGCTGATGGCCAACGCTTCGCTGCTGGGGCTGCTCATTCCCCCCAACGCGACGCTTATCATCTTTGCCTGGATCAGCGGCATCTCCGTTCTCGCCTGCTTCCTTTCGACGATCGGACCGGGAATCGTCACCACGATATTGATCTCCGCCGTCAACGTCTGGATGCTGCGCGATAACAAGCAGGTCTTTGTCACAAAGAAGCGTACCGGCGCGGAACGTTTGAAGATGTTCCGTGAACGCGGACGCCTCGCGATTCCGGCCCTCTTTATGCCGGTCATGGTCCTCGGTGGTATCTACGGCGGCATCATGACGACGACCGAGGCCTCCGCTCTTGCCGTCCTCTACTGCATACCGATTGGACTTTTCGTCTATAAGGGACTTACATGGAAGACCCTCTACCTGATCGTGGTGGAATGCTCCATCACAACGGGCGTCATTATGGTAATGCTCTATTCCGTCTCGATGCTCTCAAGACTCTATATCCTTGAAGACCTCCCCGGAAAGGTGCTTTACCTCTTCTACTCGATCTCAACGAACAAATGGGTAATCATGTTCATGATCAATATATTCCTTGTCCTTATGGGAATGCTCATGGACGACATCAGCGTCGTCGTTCTGACCACGCCGATCCTGCTCCCGATCATTATGGAGCTGGGCATCAATCCGGTCCACTACGCGGCGGTCGTCGGCGTCAACACGGCTCTCGGGTGTATTACGCCGCCCGCGGCGCCGGTCCTTTACCTCAGCGGGCGTGTTGGGGGCGCCTCTATCAACGAGATAATGAAGCCGGCACTCACCTTCATGGTGCTCTGCTGGATTCCTGTACTTCTCGT
>NZ_JAJBUX010000119.1:13103-19939 GCF_020860125.1 Cloacibacillus sp.
TAATGAAGCCGGCACTCACCTTCATGGTGCTCTGCTGGATTCCTGTACTTCTCGTCACCGCCTACATCCCGAAGCTTGTCCTCTTCCTGCCGCACTTGATTCTTGGTATTCCCTGGTAAGAACAGCGGCGGTAGAAATATTAAAAGAGAGAAATGCTGCCGGCAGCAAACGCGCCGGCAGCATTTTTTATTACCTCCTAATACGGACAGGCGCTTTTTTTATTGAAGGCGAACGGCTATAATACGATAAGCGATAAAGGAAGAAAAGGACGAAAATAAAATGTTTTACAGAGATCTTTTTGCGTCATTGTGTTTTATCTTTTTTGGCATCGCGCTTGCCACCCATCACCCATATTTTTACTTTGGGGCGATGATGTGCGGCTGTCTCTCAACTACGGCTAAGAGAAAGATGTGGCAGAACCCTAGCTGGTCTGACGCGATCTACGACAGGATAGAGGGCTGGCTGGATGATAAGGTGGAGGGCCAGAGGACGGAGTTTAAAGAGGACGAAGAGATAAAGCCGCTGCCGCCGCTGGATAAATAGGCTTTAAGGGCCGTAAACAGGGAAATGTGATTTTTTGTAGGGCCCCCTCGGCATCGTACCTTCACTTTTCGGCATATTTAGATGAATAAGCTCGGTTTCATATTTATGGCAAAGTTGTAAGAACCGCCCTCGTTTTAGTTTAACGAAGGCGGTTCTTTTTATCTTTAGTTGTAATGGATGCGCTTCTTAATATGCTTTAAACGTATGGAATGTAATTTAATATAGGTATTTGATATTATGAACAATTACTTATATCTTAGCAGCAAAAGAGGAGGGTGCCGCACCGACCCGCGATAAAAGATAAATGCCGGCATCACCCTGTAAAACATAGCGACAGATAAAATATATTTGCCGAGAGGGAGAAAAATATGAGCAGGAAGATTTTGATTGTCTGTACCAGCCCGCGCAGAAGCGGCAATTCCGAGATGTTGGCCGATGAGTTTGCCAGAGGAGCGCAGGAGGCGGGGCATGAGGTGAAGAAGGTTTGTCTCTATGACAGGAACATCGGCTTTTGCCAAGGCTGTCTTGCCTGCCAAAGGAACATGAAATGTGTGCTGAATGACGACGCCAACGCCGTCGTTGAACAGATGGGGCGCTCCGAGGTGCTGGTATTTGCCACACCGGTCTATTTTTATGGGATGTCGGGACAGATGAAGACGTTGCTTGACAGAAGCAACCCGCTCTTCCCCGCGGAGTATGCCTTCCGCGATATTTACCTGCTGGCCGCCGCCGCTGATACCGACGAGAGGGCCGTCGAAGGCGTGGTTACGGGAATCAATGGCTGGATCGAGTGTTTTGAAGAGAGCAGGCTTGCCGATGTTCTCTGCGGGACTGGTGCCGATGAAATAGGAACTATACTGAACAATCGACCGGCGCTGGATAGGGCGTACGAGATGGGCAAAGCCGTTCGCTAACGCAGGATGACGGTTCGAGTGGACATGTCAAAGTTTGCCCGCCGTGAGCCGCATTATGTAAACGGCCTTTTAGAGGCGGCTGCGGATAAACGAAAAACGGCATAGCTGGGACTATGTCGTTTTTCGTTATAGTATGATTTTGTTAAGACAGAAGCGGCGGCCCCGCTACAGAGGGACGGCCGCTCTATAAATTCAGTACAGGTCTTACTGCGCCGGTGCCGCGCTATCCTGTGCGGTAACTGCCGGCCTCGGCGGCCTGGCGTCGGCGATGGCTTTGACCGGGCACTTCGATACACAGAGACCGCAGTTAACGCATTTACCGGCATCAATTACGGCGAGGCTGCCCTTCATCTCGATCGCCTCTTTGGGGCAGGCCTTCACGCAGAGCGTACAGCCGATGCAGCCCACGGAGCAGACCTTCTTCACGAACGGGCCTTTGAGCGGATTGCTGCAGGCGACCTGGACCTTTGACTTCTTCGGCACTATGGCAATGACCCCGCGGGGGCATTCCGCGGCGCAGCTGCCGCAGCCGACGCATTTTTCGCGGTCCACGACGGCGAGTCCGTCAACTATCTTGATCGCGTCAAAGGCACAGACCTTTACACAGGTCCCGAAGCCCATGCAGCCGTAGGCGCATGACGAAGGTCCCCTGCCGGGAACCACGGCCGCCTCGCGGCAGTCTTCCGCCCCCTGATAGACGCAGTCCTTGACTGTTTTGCCCAAGGAACCCTGGCACTTCACGAAGGCTATCTGCGGCTCCGCCGATTCTGCGGCCACGCCCATGATATCGGCGATCTTCGCCGCGACCTCGGGGCCCGCGGCGGCGCAGAGGGTGAGCTTTGCCGCGCCGGAGGCGCAGGCCTCCGCGTAGCCGTCACATCCGGGGAAACCGCATCCGCCGCAGTTCGCGCCCGGCAGCAGCGCGCGGATATCGGCCTGGCGCTGGTCGACTTCAACGTAGAATTTTTTTGAGGCGAAGGCGAGGAGGCTGCCAAAGACGACTCCAAGGCCTCCCATTACAAGCGCGGGATAGATCATTCCATTCATTTTAAGCGTCCCTCCCTATTTGATGAGCCCGGTAAAGCCCATGAAGGCGATCGACATGAGTCCAGCCGTCACAAGGGCGATCGGCAGCCCGCGCAGGCAACGCGGCATCTCCGTGCTCATCTCAATGCGCTCGCGGATTCCGGCCATGAGGACGATCGCAAGCAGGAAGCCGGCCGAGGAGCCGAGGGCGTTGACGATCGACTCGACGAGCGTGTACTTTTCGTTCATATTGATGACCGCGACGCCGAGAACGGCGCAGTTTGTCGTGATCAGCGGCAGGAAGATGCCGAGCGATTTGTAAAGGGCCGGCATCACCTTTTTGAGCACGATCTCAACGAACTGCACGAGAGCCGCGATGATGAGGATGAACGAGAGTGTGTAAAGATACTCCAGTCCAAGCGGCACAAGGATAAATGTGTAGGCGAGCGAGGTCATGATCGCCGCGAAGGTGGTAACGAAGATGACGGCGACTCCCATGCCCTTGGCCGTCTCAAGCTGGCTTGAAACGCCGAGGAATGGGCAGCAGCCGAGGAACCTCGCCAGCAGTATGTTGTTTACGAATATCGCGCTGATGAAGAGAGCCAGAAGCGACATTATTTACCAGCCTCCTTTTGCGGAGACGAACCGGCGGGCGAGGCCGGAGCCGTCTCTTTGGCGCAGACGACGGAAGAGTTGCCGCCGCCGCAGATATTCTTCAAAGCGCATCCGCTGCAGGCCGAGAGCTGTTCCCAGCCGTCGTATGAGGAGATAGCACCGCCATTTTCCCTCTCCTCTTTCTTGATCTGCCTGTTGCGGAAGAGTCCCATCAGTATCCCGAAGGTGATAAAACCGCCGGGGGCCAGGATCGCGAGCAGCGCCGGCTGGTAGAAGGAGGAGGAAAGGATCGTCGCCCCAAATACCGTGCCGTTGCCGATAAGTTCGCGGATAGAGCCGATCAGGACCAACGCCAGCGTAAAGCCCAGTCCCATGCCGATGCCGTCGAAGAGCGACGCTACGACGCCGTTTTTGAAGGCGAAGGCCTCGGCGCGCGCGAGGATTATGCAGTTGACGACGATCAGGGGGATGAAAATCCCCAGCGATTTGTTGAGCGCCGGCGCGTAGGCCGAGATGAGCAGCTGTACGACGGTAACGAATCCCGCGATGACGACGATGAAGGCCGGGATACGGATCTCGTCGGGGATGAATTTGCGTATCGCCGACACCGCGATATTGGAGCCCATGAGGACCGCCGTCGCGGCCAGCCCCATACCAAGCCCGTTGACGGCGCTTGAGGTTACCGCAAGCGTCGGACAGAGCCCGAGAACGAGCACGAATGTCGGGTTTTCGGTCAGTATGCCGTTTTTAAGCAGTTTGAGAGGATTTATCATCAGTTGGCCTCCTCGCTTGTTTTGGAATCGGAAGCCGCTCCGCCGGTCATATCCGCCTGAGCGCCGCCGCTGAAGTCAGCTTTCCAGTAGGCAAGCGCTTCGTTGACCCCGGCGACTACCGCGCTGGAGGTAATCGTTGCTCCCGAGATTGCCTGGATCTGGTCCTCCACCTCGGCGGGAGTCTTTGTTACGAAGAGCTTTTCGATCAGCTTGTCTTTGAACTGTCCCGCAAAAGGCTCCTCCACCGCCTTGGCTCCGAGCCCCGGCGTCTCGCTGTGGCTGAGGATCTTGATGTCCATGACGCGCCCCTCGTTTGAGATACCGACGATCAGCTCTATGGGTCCGCCGTAGCCCTTCGGCGTGACGGTGAAGTTGTAGCCGACGGTCTTGCCGCCGCTGCTTCCCTCATAGATCTCCTTGATGATCCCCGCGTTCTCCGACGGCTGGAGCCTTTTGAACTCCGTCGCGCCGGGAAGGGTCGCCGCGAGCGCCTCGTTCTTCTCGCGCGCCTGTGCCTCGCGGATCGGTTCAAGCGTGATTGTGTGTACCGCGCCGAGGATCAGGCCGGTGACGGCGGTGATGACGAACAAAACTAACCCGAGTTTTATGATCTTACCCATGCTTTTTCACCTCTCCGAAAATGCGCGGCTTGGTGACGCGGTCGATGAGCGGCACCGTCAGGTTCATGATCAGTATCGAATAGGATACTCCCTCCGGATAGCCGCCCCAGGTGCGGATCAGCGAGGTAAGCAGTCCGCAGCCGACGGCGAAGATCATCTGCCCGCGCAGCGTGATGGGGGTCGTCGTGTAGTCGGTGGCCATGAAGATGGCGCCGAGGAAGAGTCCGCCGGCGAGTATCTCATAGACCGGGCCGACTGGCCTGCCGAAAACCGTGCAGAGCGCGGCGACCACCGCTATATAGATCACCGGCACCTGCCATTTGATGATGTCTTTATAGAGAAGAAGGGCGAAGCCGACGAGCAGCGCAAGGGCCGAGGTCTCGCCGATACAGCCGCCGATATTGCCGACGAAGAGATTCGTTAGGCTCGGGAGCTTGTCCAGACTTCCCGCCTTTATAAGGGCCAGCGGCGTCGCGCCGGAGACGCCGTCAAGCGTCCAGGTCGTCATCGGCACGGGCCAGCTGGTGAGCATCATCGCGCGCGCCGCGAGGGCCGGGTTTACGATGTTGCAGCCAAGACCGCCGAAGAACTGCTTGACGACGATTATCGCGAAGAGGCTGCCAAGCACCGCCATCCAGAAGGGAATGGTCGGCGGCAGGTTATAGGCCAGCAGAAGCCCCGTCACCGCCGCGGAGAGGTCGCCCGCCGTTATCGTCCTCTTTGTGCACCTCTCCCAGAGGTACTCGAAGGCGACGCAGGAGACGACGCAGACCGCCATCACCGCTGCGGCGCGGAGGCCGAAGAAATATATGCCCGCGAGCCCCGCGGGAGCGAGAGCCGCCAGCACCCAGCCCATGATGGTCCTCGTATCGAGCGGGGAGTGTATATGCGGCGAACTTGATACTACCAATAGACGTTCCATTATTTTGCAGCCGCCTTTCTGCGCATCGCCATCACGGAGGCCTTGCCGTCGCGGCAGCCCTGTGTCAGCGGACGGTTCGCGGGGCACATGTAGGTGCAGCTCCCGCACTCTATGCAGTTCATGCCGCCCTCCTCCTCAAAACGGGTGTAGAGACGCTCCAGTACGAGCGGTTCCAGCACGTTGGGTATCAGCCCCATCGGGCAGGCCGAGACACAGCGTCCGCACCGGAGGCAGGGGGTGATCGGCTTCAGCATCGCCGACTTCGCCGTGAGGGCGAGGATGCCGGAGGTGCCCTTCACCACCGGCACGTCAATGGAGCGCATCGAAATACCCATCATCGGGCCGCCGGAGAGGATCTTGACGGGCTGCTCCTTAAAGCCGCCGCAGAGATCGACCAGCTCGCGCACAGAGGTGCCGAGCGGGACTTTGATATTCTTGGGGTGGGCGACGGCGTCGCCGGTGACGGTGACGATACGCGTCGTCGCGGGGTTTCCCTCCGCGATCGCCCGGTAGATCTGAAAGACGGTGCGCACGTTGAGTATGATGCAGCCGACATCGGCGGGAAGCGCCGTCATGATATATTCCTGGCCGGTTATCGCCTCGATCAGCATCTTCTCCGCGCCCTGCGGATATTTGACCGCCAGCGGCTGTACGATAATATTCTCCGCGCCAAGCTTCGCGACGAGATCGTTCATCACGGAGATCGCCTGCGGCTTGTTGTTCTCGATTGCGATTACGCCCTTCGCCTCGGGGAAGATGCGCATCACGAGCTGCAGCCCCTTTACCACCTTTTCCGCGCCCTCGAGCATCAGCCGGTTGTCGCAGTTAAGGTAGGGTTCGCACTCTACGCCGTTGACGATGAGCCAGTTTATCTTCTTATCGGGCGGTGGGGAGAGTTTGACGGCGGTTGGGAAGGTCGCGCCGCCGAAGCCTACGATGCCGGCCTCACGAATGCGTTTGATATATTCCTTCGGGTCGGCGCTCTCGTAATTTTCCAGCGGCTTCCACTCGGGAGCCGTCTCATAAAGGCCGTCGTTTTCCACGACCACGCAGTTTTCGAGCATTCCCGGCGTCGTCATTCTCATCGTGACGTCCTTTACCGTTCCGGAGACGCTTGAAAGAATCGGAGCGGAGACGAAGGCGTCGTTGTTGCCGAGGCGGGTGCCGACGAGGACCCTATCTCCCTTCGCGACGACGGGCGAACATGGCGCGCCTAAGTTCTGCGCCATCGGAAAGACAAGCTCACCCTTCGGAAGATAGGATTCGATCTCTTCGTTTACGGTCAGATCTTTGTTCTGGGGCGGATGGATGCCTCCCCAGAAGGTTGGAAGCCTCATAAAATCGTTCCTCCTTTTTATGCAGTAAAAATCTTCAGCAAAATCTCTCTCTACGAATAATACAGTGTAAATCCAAAGCATTATTC
>NZ_JAJBUX010000120.1 GCF_020860125.1 Cloacibacillus sp.
TTAATTTAAATTATGGAATTAATTTTAATGCTGATGTTTTTAGGTTTGAAGACCTAAACTTATTATTTGAATCCAGTCCAGGTATTCATCCCAGGCTTTATCCGTCCAGCTTTCCAGACCTAAAAGGAATATTTGAATCATGTCTGAGGGCCGTAATCGTTACAACGATATGAAGCTTTCCAGACCTAAAAGGAATATTTGAATCCCATAAAAGTATAGGTATAATAGCAGTTTTCAAGGTTCAGTATACATCAGTATAAACAAACATAAAAAAAACACAAATCGCTATTGGTACGATTGTTACTGCTTATTTGCCTTTTTCACAAAGTCCGTTGATCTCCATGTATTTTATCACTATTGGAGGTCGACGCGGAAATTTCTGCATTACTATATTAGCAAAAATAGAGCTATCCCCTCTCCCTCACCGCACGATAATACCCCGTGATCACCTTCTGGTCTCTCATGTATGTGATCACTTTTTCCTTCGCTATTTTGTCTAGGTCTTTTAAAAGAGCCACTATTTCGTTATCCAGCGGATCGGCGAACATCAGCTCCCCCTCTTTCGGTTCGGCGGGTCTGCCATCGATAATCTGCCATTCTGTTTCCGGACCAACGGCGATCCCCAGTTCCTCATAGGCTAGATCTATAACGGAACATCTCAGTACCCTTGCCACATTGGCTAGAACATCAAGGGGAATTTTTCTTACGCCGTTTTCGTACTGGCTCATCGTGTTCGGCTTTACGTTTATCAATTCGGCGAGCTCTCTTTGATTCAATCCAGCTCTTTTTCTTCTTGCGACAACCTCTTTTCCAATCATTATCTTTTCCTCCCTTTATAGTTTCTACATAGTTTGAATATCACGAAATGTGAATTATTTAATTGACAGTTCTCGAATTCGAGACTATATTTAATCTCGTTATGTGATAAATAGAATTCTCAAAAAGGCGGTAGATATCCGTGAACAAAAATGAGCTGCGGTACCTGCGTCTGAAAAACAACCTGACTCAACGGCGGATGTGCGAGATTATCGGGATCTCGTGCAGCAGGTATTCGCGTATTGAGAGGGGGTATGTCGTTCCAACTGAGGCGGAGTGTGAAAAGCTGGCGGAATATTTGGGGATATGTGAAAGAAAATGGCGTTCGTAACAGAGTGTGTCTGAAAATTTCAGTCACAACAGCTTGACCTGGCACCGAGAATTTTTATTTTAACAGGAGGCGTATCTATATGAAAAAAGTTATCTTAGCGGTTCTTATCCTCACCTTTATCATCTCATCATCGGCAATGGCGGCAACCACCTTTATCACAATCGGCACGGGAAGCACCGGCGGTACCTATTACCCCGTAGGCGCCGGGCTTGCGAAGATATGGACGAAGTATGTGCCGGATCTTAAGGCCGACGCCCAGTCCACCGGAGGCACCGTCCACAATATTCAGTTAATGGAGAAGAAGGAGATCCAAGCGGCGACGATGGACAATAATTATTACAACGCCTACAACGGGCTGCTCAAATATAAGGGGCAGGAGCATAAATACCTGCGCGGGATGCTCCCCCTTTATCCCGAGCCGGTGCAGATAATGGTGGCTAAGGGAAGCGGCATCAAATCTCTGAAGGATTTCAAAGGCAAGCGTATCTCTATCGGCGCGGTGGCCAGCGGTACGGAGCTCAGCGCGCGCGAGCTGATCAAGGCCGCGGGGCTGGACCCCGATAAAGATATCAAAGGCGAGAATCTCGGCGTCGGTGATACAGGAAGCGCCTTCGCCGACAAGCATATCGACGCGGCGGTGATGCTCGGCGCGCTTGGAATGGGCGGCGTTGTGGAGCCGTCGACGCTCGGCCTTGTCGAGTTCATCGATATCCCCGACGATATTATTGAGAAGGTCATCAAGCAGTCGCCCTACTGGTTCAAGTTCACGATCCCCGCAGACACTTACAAGGGACAGCCGTCCCCCGTCAAGACATACGCTGGGCCCAATATCATAACTGTCACGGCAGAGATCCCTGACGATATCGTTTACCAGATGACAAAGACAGCCTTTGAAAATAAAAAAGACCTCGTGACTATCTCCTCCAATATGCAGAACATGACCCCAGAGGGCGCCAAGAACATTATGATACCGCTGCACCCGGGTGCTATGCGGTACTATAAAGAGATCGGCGTGATCAAGTAACTAACTCTCCCAACTCCGCTGAGGATGGGAGCGGTATATTATCCCCCGCTCCTATCCCCAGCCCTACACGCGCGGCGCGTAGTTTATATAACAATCAATCAGACATTCAGCAAGGTATTCTTCCATAAGGAGATGAAGTAATGGCCCCTGTCTTTCGCCCTACGTGGGTAGAGGTGGATTTGGAAACGATAAAGGAAAATTACAAGAATATAAAGAGGTACGTCTACGGCGCTGAGATCATCGCCGTTGTGAAGGCCAACGCCTACGGGATGGGGCTGCTGCCGACGGTGGGGGCGCTGGCAAACGCCGGATGCCGTTATTTCGCCGTGGCCACGCCCGACGAGGCCTTCGAGCTGCGCGCCTCAGGTTTTAACGGCTCCGTTCTGGTGATCGGCCCGGCGATAGGCAGCTGCGCCCCGCTTTATGTGAAGCATGACATCGAGACCGTCTGCGCCGATGAAGGATTCCTCGATCAGCTGAACGCCTGCGGCGTCGAACAGGGCAGGCGCGTAAAGGTACATTTCAAGATAGAGACCGGACTTGGCAGGAGCGGTTTCGCCCCGGAGCACTTTCTCGCAAAGGCCGGCAAGTTCTATTCCCTCCCCGGTATTGAGGCGGCGGGCATTATGAGCCACTTCGCCGTCGCCGACGAGGGGCGCAGCGGCTTCACGGAACGGCAGTTCGAACGCTTTTCCAGGGTATTGAAGACGCTTGAGGCCAGAGGCATAAACGTCGGCACGAGGCATATCTGCAACAGCTCCGGCACTTTGCTGTATCCGCGGATGCACCTTGACGCGGTACGCGTCGGTAAAATACTCTACGGCTTCTGCCCGAAAACCGTTGAAAAACCCGTCGAACTAAAGTATTCTTTCAAGGTGCGCTCAGAGATAACCTCCATACGGATGGCCGCGATCGGTGAATCTTTCGGGTACGGCCTGCGTTATGTCTGCCGCGACGACGACCTTATCGCGGTGGTGCCGATAGGCTATGCAGACGGCTACAGCCGGATGTACATGGGAAAGAGTTACGCGCTGGTCCGCGGACACAGGGTTCCCGTCGTAGGCAGCATCTGCTGCGACCAGATTTTCCTGAAGGTGACCGACGTGCCGGAGGCGGAGGTCGGCGACGAGGTCATCCTCGCCGGCAGGCAGGGCGAGGAGGAGATCTCGACGGAGGAGCTTGGCGGATATCTCGGGACAAGCGCCTGTGAAGCCTTCAATTTATTCAGGGGACGCATACCGCGCCTGTACAACATGGATAGGGAGCTTTCAAAGGAGAAGTTTGATGAAAGATAACGAAAATAAGAAGGTCGATCTGCTGGAAGAGCTTACGGACAGCAATGAGGAGATAACGAATCTCATCGAAAAGTACGACGCCGAGAGCAGGTACCGGACGCTGAAGGGACTGCCGGGCAAATTGATCAGCCTGTGGCTGGCGGCGATGTCCCTGTTTCACCTCGCCACCGCGGGGCTCGTCACTATGCCGCTCGCCATCCAGCGCGCGGTGCACCTGACATTTGCGATAACGGCGGTATTTATACTCTATCCCGCGACAAGGAGGGGCGCTAAGGACCGCACGCCGTGGTACGACTGGCTGCTCGCCGCCGCCGGATTTGCCGTCATCGGCTATATCGTGGTCTTTTTCAATGAAATTTCACGGCGAGGCGCCAACCCCACCGATATGGAGATATACCTGGGGATAGCCGCTAGTCCTTATCGTCGAGGGCGGACGCCGCATAGTCGGCAACGTGCTGCCGTGCCTCTCGATAATCTTCCTCGCTTACTGTTATTTCGGAAATTATGTTCCGGGAATATTTCAGATCAGGGGGTATTCGCTGAGCCGGATAATACAGCACATGTATCTCACCCCCGAGGGGATCTTCGGCCTCGCGCTTGGCGTATCGGCGACCTTCGTCATCGTCTTTATCATCTTCGGGGCATTTCTCTCACACAGCGGCGGCGCTCGTTTTTTCAATGAGCTCGCGCTTGCGGTCGCAGGCGGCCGTCCCGGCGGTCCGGCGAAGGTCGCCGTCGTCGCCTCCGGACTCCTCGGGACGATAAGCGGCTCTTCCGTGGCAAATGTCGCGACCACGGGAGCCTTTACTATTCCTTTGATGAAGCGCGTCGGTTATCAGCCCTATTACGCGGGGGCGGTGGAGGCCTGCGCCTCGACGGGAGGGCAGCTGATGCCGCCGATCATGGGGGCGGGAGCGTTCATTATGAGCGAATTCCTTGGCATTCCATATCTCACGATTGCCGGAGCCGCCGTCATTCCCGCCTTCCTCTACTACGCGGCGATCTTTACAAACGTGCACATCAGGGCAAGGAAGAAAGGGCTTCAGGGGCTGCCAAAGGAACAACTGCCCGCACTGAAGGAGGTCATGAGGGCGGACGGGCATCTGGTGATCCCCGTCATCGTCATCATAGCGACGCTCTTAATGAAATACACGCCCCTGCGGGCGGGATTCATCGGCGTGATCTCTGTCATCGTCGTGAGTTCGCTGAAAAAGAACACGCGCATGAGCTTCGCCACCATATTTAAGGCTTTGGAGGATGGAGCGCGCGGAGCGCTTGGCGTCGCGATGGCCTGCGCCCTTGTCGGCTTCATCGTCGGCACCTCTTCGCTGACCTCGCTCGGCCTCACCATATCAAACAACATCATCGAGATCGCGGGCGGCAATCTGCTCCTTACGCTCGTCATGGCGATGTGCGCCTGTATCATCCTTGGCATGGGGCTGCCGACCACGGCAAACTACATCGTATGCAGCACGATAATCGCTCCGGCGCTCATCGGTATGTCGGTCTTGCCGCTTGCCGCGCATCTTTTCGTATTCTACTTCGGCATCATGGCGGACATCACGCCGCCCGTTTGTCTCGCCGCCTTCACCGGTGCGGGAATCGCCGGGGCAAGCCCCTCTAAGACGGGATTTACGGCGACGCGCATCGCGATCGCGAGCTTCATGCTCCCCTACTGCTTCGTCTATAATCCCATGCTGCTGTTGCAGAGGGTGGTATATTGGGAGCTGGCCATTCTCGTAATCTCCGCCTTTCTCGGCGTGATGATGCTCGCCGGAGCGCTTGAGGGCTGGATCTTCCGTGATCTTCGAGTGGCGGAGCGCGCCGTCATCGGCGCGGCGGCGGTCGCCGCGATACATCACGACATCACGGTAAGTGTATGTTCTATCGTCGTGCTGCTTGCCTTGTCTTTTTATTTTTACAGGACCAGATGTAAGGCCCCCTCCCTGTGCCGGACGGAGTAAATACAAAGCAAAGACGCTTGGCGCAATTTCTCTTACAGCTATTCCAGCAAAACGCCGTGTGGAAAACCCGCGCGGCGTTCTCATTACCGGCAGGAAAACAACCGATAAACATCTCATTATTGTTAATAATATATATATTATTAACAATAATTACTGTGATTATATCGTTATGCTGTAAATCATAACCTTCTATTTGACATTTTTATCTTTTAAAATATACTCATGCTTAGACTTTAGCTGTATTTTCAAAACCGCGTCATTTATAGGCAAAAAACCAACATCAGCTGTCGGCGATGGGAAATGTGACATGGTAAGGCACAACGTATATCTTGGGCGGAAAGAGTGTGGTTCTTCTGAGACGCTGTTTTATCTGTTTCATATTTGTCGCCTGCTGCCTATTTTTCAGCCTGGCGGCAGCGCCCGCCTTCGCGGTTTCAAGCCACCTGATTCCGCTGCCGGCGGTAAATTTTGACGCGCCGTCGCCCAGGACCGCCAATGCCGAGCTTTCGCAAAAAGAATATGAGCAAAAAATATCATCCCTGGAAAAAATATGCGGAGACCGCTATAACGTATTCGCGCAAACTCTCAGCGAAGAGGAAAAGGCGGCGCTCTCCATGAGCCATGCGAGATGGCGGGAGTTTCTCTTTTCCCTGCAAGAAACGCTGAACAGACAGCTCAACACTCAGGTGAAGGTATTTTACGGCATAAAAGAGAGGGAGCGGGTGACGAATATTTACCGCGACGCCGCAGCCGCCGTCTATGAACAGAGGATAAGCGACCTGGAACGCTGGTCGCGGGGCGACTTCTCGCCCTTAAAAATCGGAGAGCCCGATGCGCTCAATGGCACTCTCGCATATGAAGAGAATCTATTCAACGAACGGGCTTCACGCTGCGTTTACCTGATGGAGGAGCGTTACAGGCTGGAGGAGTTCGCCTCGCAAAAGGCCTGGCGTGATTTCCGGGAGGCGCAGCTTTCTTTTATCAAAAAAATGGCGGACGACCGTCACGCGCTGTCAGAAGAAAATCTTCTGATGCTGCGGCGGATAAACGACATCCGCGCGCTGCAGGCGGAGGGGCTCGTCTTTTTCAAGCGGGAGAGAGAGGAATGACAGAGAAGATATTTCGCGGGAGAGGGGCTGTTATAGAGGCATAAGCATGTAAGACTATCACGCGGAGTTTATCCCGTTTAACACAAATTTGCCTAATGACGCAAAGGAGGTCATAGCGTGAAAAGATCGGCGGTTATATTTTTTATCATCTGTTCCGTCATACTGAGCGCCGCGGCGGCTTTCGCGGCAAATCCGCTGGAAAAGCTAAAGACGCCGGCGGAACTTTCCAACTGGACGAGGACCACCTCAAGCAAAGAGGTTATCGATTATCTGACGCAGGTGGCGAAGAACAGCGGCGGCAGGATACGCATGGAGTTTATCGCCTGGACGACGAAGGGCAATCTCGTTCCCCTGCTGGTAATCGGCACGCCAGCGCCGAAGTCGCCGGAAGAGGTACCGGCAGAGAAGGCAATCGCCTATGTGAACTGCAACATCCACTCCGGCGAAATCGAGGGCAAGGAGTCGATGCTCATCTTCGCACGGGAGGTTGCGCTGGGCCGGCATGACGACCTGCTCAAAGACCTTGTGATTTTACTTGCCCCGAACATGAGCCCCGACGGCAACGACAACCTCGGGACCTGGCGCCGGGGAAGCCAGTTCACCCCCGCGCTGGTGGGAACGCGGTACAACGGGCAGGGTTTCAACATGAACCGCGATATGACGAAGCTCGAGGCCTATGAGTCGCGCGCAGTGGTCGAGGTGATGAACAAATGGGACCCAGTGATCTTCGTGGACGCTCACGCGACAAACGGCTCCTATATGCGCCACGCCGTCACCTACAACTGGGGGCTGCACCCAAACACCGATCCCAATATCATGGCCTACAACCGCGGCGAGTTCTCGCGCAAGGCCATCGGCCCGGACTCGTACCTGTATAAGAAGCTCGACCACAAGTCTATCCCCTACGGCAATTTCGGGAAAAATTACAGCGGCAAGGTCTCGGAGGGCTGGTGGACCTTCGAGGATTATCCGCGCTACACGACAAACTACGCGGGGCTCCGCAACCGCCTCGCGATGCTGCTGGAGGTCTATTCCTACGATGACTTCAAGACACGCGTGGATACGCAGTACGCCTGTATCTATGGCATACTTCAGACGGTGGCGCAGGACAAGGATAAGATCAAGGCCCTCATAAAGAAGGCCGACGAGCGGGAGAGCGCAAGAGCGACGGCGGGAATATCGCCAAACGACAAGGTCTGCCTCAATTCGTATCTCACTACGCTGGACGAGATCGACGGCGGTTATGTCAGCGTCGATTCGTACGCCGCGGACGGCGAGGGGCGGGTCACGCCAACCCGCACCGAGTACGGCATGGACGGGTTCAAAACCGCCGTCTACTTTGAGAAAGAGGCCGTGCACCACATCCCCTATTACGGCAAGTTCGTACCGACCGGCACCGAGCAAATGGGCGCGCTCTATGTCATCCGCCCCGGCGCGGACGACGCGGTGCAGCTCCTTCTCCGCCACGGCATCACCGTCGACAGGATCACGGAGGACGTCGCCGCGGCGGACTTTGAATGGTTCAAGATCGATACTCTCGGCACAAAGAAATCTCTCTACGAGGGGCACCATATGAACGTCGTCTCCGGCGACTGGACGGCCTCAAAGGATCTCACGCTCCCCGCCGGAAGCTTTGTCGTTTCGACGGCCCAGCCGCACGGCTCTCTAGCCGCCCTGCTGCTTGAGCCCAAGAGCGTCGACGGTCTCGTCTCCTGGAACTATCTCGACAAGCTGATCACGACGGAGGGCGCGTGCTACGACCGCTTCATGACCAGAGATTCATCCACCAACGCCAGGGTGGTATTCCCTGTGTGGAAGTTCCGCGAATTCGGCGGCATTCCTACGTCAAAGCTGACGCCGGTGGAAAGGCTGGCGCACGACGAGACTCTGCCTAAGCCGATAACATCAGGCCGTACAAAGACGGCTCCTTAAGAGGCGGCGGCGCGTCCTGCGGGCCCCCTGGGGAATGGACCGCGGTCTCCTGACGCGGAAACGGACATGAACGTTAAAAGGCGCGCCAGAATTACCGGCGCGCCTTCATAAATTTACTCAGCAACGGCTTTCCGCACCCACGCCGCCGCGCGGGAAGACAAATAGGCCGCTAATAGAGCTCCCTGTATATCTTCAGCACCCGCCCGCGGTCGAGAGGCACGAAGTTGTTCGCCATCAGCCGCTGCTGGCACTGCATCACGGAGTCGGCAAACTCGTCCAGTTCGTCCTCTTTCACGCCATATTCGCGCAGCGGTTTTTTCGCGAGTATCTTATCCAGAAGGGTTTCAAGCGCCTCCCAGGCGCCGCCTTTGGGGCAGCCGAGCAGGGAGGAGAGGAAATCCATCATCACCGATATCTCTCCGTCCTCTTTTATCTCGATGTAGTCCTTCATCACGCCGGTAAATACCGCGTAGTTGCTCTCTCCGTGCGGGACGTGGTATTTCCCTCCGAGCGGATAGGAGAGCGCGTGGACGGCGGCGCAGCCGGCGGTGCCGAAGGCGATGCCCGCGTAGTTGGAGGCGGTGAGGAAGGAGCCGAGCAGCGGCAGGCGCGCCTCCCTGCCCCTCTCCGCTATCTCCAGATAGTTCTTTATGATTATCTCAGCGGCCCTGTAAGAGAGCAGCCTTGTGAAATCGGTGGCCTTCGGCGAGAGCGCGGACTCCACGGCGTGCACGAGCGCGTCTATCGAGCTCGCGGCGAATACCTCAAAGGGCAGGTCGCGCAGCAGCTCCGGGATGAGCACCGCCTGGTCGGCGAAGAGGGCGTCTGATACGAGCCCCATCTTGGTGCCGAGGCGCGTGCGGTTGATGATCGAAATATTCGTCACCTCGCTGCCGGTGCCGCAGGTCGTCGGCACGATGATAAAGCCCGCTTCGCGCCTGATATCGGAAGGGGCGGCGTACAGTTCGTCGGTAGTTTTACCGCCGGAGGCCGCGACGATCTTCGCGATGTCGACGATCGTGCCGCCGCCCACGGCGATGAGGCGCTCAAATCCGAGCGCCATCACGGACTCGATTATCCTGTCGGTCATCTCGTCGGTAGGTTCCCCGCCGCCGAAGTCCTCCACAAAGAGGCTCTTGAGCGGCAGCCCCAGCGGGGCGAAGTATTTTTCATATATGGGACGGATGGTGAGTATGAAGTCCCCGCGGCCGAGGGAAAATTCCTCGGCGAATTCTCTGCAGTTTTCAAACCTGTGCAGCTCCGTCTTTAAGACTATCTCTTTCATAAACGCGCCTCCCCGGATAGGTTTTTATATTTTCTTTTATTATACTCAGTTTTTTCCGGGAGGATATCGGCGCTCTTCGCAAAACTATCTCTTTGCGCCGCTGAAATGTTACCTGATATTTGCCAAATATTTACCGCGACAGCCCCAACATATCCTTGCAATTAATCGGGAAAACAATTAAACTATTTCTGCTTTATGCATTCTATGTCGCTACACGGAAGGGACGTGAGACGTAAATTGAAAAAAAACACTGGTGTCTGGTGTGTCAGACATGGAGCGAAACTCCAAAACTTCCGCCCGTTAACTTCACGCCGAACCGCTTTCGGCTTTATCGCTAAGGCTGCCGGTATGTCAGCTTTTGTGTTATATGGCGAATATCTTCGTATATGACACGCTCCTTTGGTCTTCATATAAAAATCCAGAGGAGGGCATATAGATGAACACCATCAACAAACCATTGATAATAATCGAAAATCTCTGTAAGAGTTTCGAGGACGGCGACGTTCTCAGAAACATCAGTTTTACCATACGCGAGGGAGACCTGGCCTCAATAATCGGGCCTTCGGGCTGCGGCAAGTCGACCTTTCTGCGCTGCATCAACTGTCTTGAGCTGATGGACTCCGGCTCGGTCACCGTCACCGGCGTCACCGTCTCGCGCAAGCCGGGAGAGGTGCCGAGCGACGAGATGCTGCAGAAGGTCCATGAACTGCGCACCGAGGTCGGCATGGTCTTTCAGAGCTACAATCTATTTCCGAATAAGAACCTGCTGCAGAACATCATGCTCGCGCCGATGGTCGTCAAAGGGATGAAGAAGGACGAGGCCCACGAGCTCGGCATGAAGATGCTCGAAAAGGTCGGCCTCAAGGGCTTCGCGCAGAAATATCCCTCGACGCTCTCCGGCGGACAGAGTCAGCGGGCGGCGATCGCCAGGGCGCTGGCGATGAACCCGCGCGTAATGCTCTACGACGAACCGACCTCGGCGCTCGACCCCGAGCTGGTCGGAGAGGTTCTTCAGGTCATGAAGGACCTTGACGCCGAGGGAATGACCCAGATAATCGTCACGCATGAGATGAAGTTCGCCAAGGACGCCTCGGACTATATCATCTTCATGGACAAGGGCGAGATCGTCGAATATGAGGACGGAGACATCCTCTTCGCCAATCCGAAGAACGACCGTACGCGCGCTTTCCTGCGCCATTTCGTCAACGCGGGGGTAACTTGCTGATGAGAGCCGACGTCGTTCATACGCAAACAGGGCCTGTACATGAAGAGACTAGGCGCTCACACAAAATCAAAGATTTTGGTTTGCCGCTTATTCGTCAACGCGGGGGTGACATGCTGATGAAAAAGTTAATCGCGCTTACCGCGCTTATCCTTACGCTGCTTTCACCGGCGGCGCTCTATGCCGGCGAGACCGCGGCGGTATCCGCGGACGGCGGCGAAAAAATCCTGCGCTGGGGCGGAGACTCCGAGGGCGGCTTTCCCTATATGTTCCCCGACCCGAAGGATCCCAAGAAGCTCATCGGCTTTGAGGTGGACATCGTCGACGCGATCGCCGCGGAGATGGGCCGCAAACCGGTCTATGTCAACAACGCCTGGGACAACCTGATTCCCGGCCTTGACCGCAACCTTTACGACATCGCCATCAACGGGCTTGAGGTGACGCCGGAGCACGAAGAGGCGATCAACTTCTCGATCCCCTACTACAAGACCTACCTGCAGCTCGCCGTGCGCCGCAAGGATGATTCGGTGAAGAACCTCCAGGACCTGAAGGGTAAGGTCGCGGGGACGCTGAAGGAGAGCTACGCGCAGATGGTCCTCGAGGAGGTGGGCGACGTTGAGATACGCACCTACATCGTCGAGGCCAACACCTACGAGGATCTCGCGAACGGACGCCTCGACGCGGCGCTCTTCGACCAGCCCATCGCCCTCTATTCGGCGGGCTTCAACCCCGAGATCAAATTCGTCGGGCCGCCGATCGGCGAAATAACCTACGCCATCGCCGTCCGCAAAAAGGATAAAGAGCTGCTGGCGGAGGTCAACCGCGCGCTCGTGGCGCTGCGCGACAACGGCAAGCTGCGCGAGATATACGACAAATGGAACCTCTGGACGCCTGTGATGGCGACGGAGTTCAACGACTTCGACCCGCCGAAGTACGAACCGGTCTTCTACAATGAGTGGGCGGAGGCCCACAGACCCAACTTGACGATGCAGAAGCGCATGGAGAGATATTGGGACGTGATGCCGCTCTTCGCGAAGGGCGCCCTCGTCACAATGGAGGTCTCCATCGTCGCGATGGTGATCGCCATCTCGCTCGGCCTCATCCTCGCGGTGACGCGCGTCTTCGCGCCCGGCTGGCTCGCGCTGATCGCCACATGGTATGTCGAGATCGTGCGCGGCACGCCGGTGCTGATACAACTCTTCTTCATCTTCTACGGCCTGCCGTCGGTGGGGATAAAATTCTCGCCCTTCTGGGCCGGAGCGATCGGCCTCGGCCTCAACTACGCCGCCTATGAGGCGGAGATCTACCGCACGGGACTTTTCGCCATCCCCCGCACACAGTGGGAGTCGGCGCTCGCGCTCGGTATGACGAGATGGCAGGCGATGCGCGAGGTCATCCTGCCGCAGGCCGTCCGCGTCGTCATCCCGCCGATCACGAACGACTTCATCTCACTGCTCAAGGATTCGTCGCTCGTCTCGATCATCACGATGGTGGACCTCACGAAGGTCTACGGACAGGTCTCGGCGACCTACTACGACTACTTCGGCCCGGGCATCATCGTCGCGATAATCTACCTGATCCTCGGCCTGCCCTTCGTGCGTTTCGCGCGCTTCACGGAGAAACGCCTCGCCGCCGCGGAGAACGACGGCAAGCAGGGACGCCGCGAAAATATCTACCGGAGCAGTACAAGATATCTGTAGGTATATACCGTCGTACGGTAACTGAAAAGATTTAACGTTCAATAAGAGGGCGAGGCCAGAAGCCGCGCCCTCTTTCATATATTCCGTGAGCCAAAGCTGCGGCGAATTCGATAACAGACCGGTCCCTTAACAGAATGCTTCCATCCGCCGTCAGCCGCGGCGTGAAATTTTCAGAGATAACATTAACGTAAAAATACGTAAAAACATTAAGATAACTATTGACTTTCAAAAATGAATTATTATAATTGCTTGTCAATAAGAATAACGCAATGATGTGAAGCAGTAAGCAATCATACCGATTCAGAGAGGTGCCGGTTGGTGCGAGGCAGCCGAAGAGTATATTGCCGAACTCGTCACGGAGCGGCTGCGCAGAAGTTTTTCAGTAAGCGCGGACGGGTCCGCCCGATACAGCGGTAGGGATATGTCAGTATCCCGTATAAGAGCATTCTTTTTAGAATGAATGAAGAGTGGTACCGCGGAAGCCTTCCCCTTTCGTCTCTTCTGTCCGTTTCGGAACAGAAAAGACGGAAGGGTTTTTTTTGTTCCGAAAGACGGATTTCGCCGGGTCTGCCGACCCGGCCGGAGGCCGCCGTGCGGCACAAGAAAAAAGAAAGAAAGGATTTTTAACATGAACAAAGACGTATCTGCGAAAGTACCATTTGCCATCGCCTTTTCCGTTGGCTCCGTGCTCTTTTCCGCCCACGCCGGCGGCGGTTTCGCCACCGGAAACCAGGCTAATACCTACTATGTCAGCCTTGGCTGGCTCGGACCTTTTTCCGCCGTTCTCGCCATGCTGCTATTGGCCATAACCATGCGCGAAGCGATGTTTATGTACAATTCACGGGGGCTCTCCTCCTACAAGGAGCTCTTCCAGACCCTCTACCACCCCTTTGACGGACTGTACGTCATGTTTGAGATATTCTTTTACATCATGGTGCTGATGGCCGTAGCCGCGGCGATCTCCGGAGCGGCCTCCGCGCTGCGCGAATACTTCGCCCTCAATTACTATCTGGGCATCGTCATCGTCGGAGCCATCGTTCTGGCGCTCACCATATTCGGCGCGCGGCTGGTGCGCATGGCGACGACATACATGGGTATCGCCATCCTCGCGACCGCCATCACGATCTATCTGATAGGCATCGTTAAAAACGGCGGCATCGGTACGGTGCTCTCCGCGGATTTTAAGTCCAGCGGATTTTCCGGCCTTCCCCAGGCGATCCTTAACGGTTTCACCTATGCCGCCTTCCAG
>NZ_JAJBUX010000121.1 GCF_020860125.1 Cloacibacillus sp.
CCCATTCTCGACATCGCCGACCTGCGCCGGCTGAAGGCGACGCTCAAAGTCCCAGAGTCGAAGATCTTCATCGTCACAAATGGCATGCCGGTGCTGCTCAAGTTTGACGCCCTGCCCGGCGAAACCTTTGAGGGCAGCGTTACGCGCATCGATCAGTACGTAGATCCCGCGACGCGCACCAGCAACGTCGAGATAGCGCTCGACAACGAGAAACAGGCCGGCGGCAGACTTCGCCCTGGCATGTTCGGACAGGCCTTTATCGTGGAAAAACAATTCCGCAACGCCATCACGGTACCCGAGAGCGCACTTCGCAGTAGCGAAAAGGGCTACTACGTCCTGCTGGTCAAAGACGGCAAGGCGGAGATGCGCGAAGTCGAGACCGGCGTCCGGGAAAACTCCCGCGTGCAGATCACCAAAGGGCTGGTCTCCGGCGACGAGGTCATCACCTTCGGCGGCAACAACCTCAACAGCGGCGAAGAGGTTACTGCGCAGAACTGATCTTATTTCTGCCTTCATATTTTGCAAAAGAGCGGGTGCGGCGAGATCGCCGCACCCGCCATGTTCATATAAGGCTATAACATAGCCTCCTTAGTGCAATACTAAAAATTTATCAGACGCGCAATGGCCTCTTCGACCGTTCGATTCAACGTCTGTTTATGAAGCCGCGAAAATATGGCGAGCTGTCTATGCAGTTCCGGCTTGATACGAACATTAAAGCTGCCCTTATATATCTTTTCCGGCTCTTTACCAAGTTCTTTACAGCTTTCGAGATAGTCGTCCACCGCCTCCATGAAATCCTTTTTCAAACACTCCGCGCTGGCCCCTTCAAAGGTCACATGGTCGGCAATCCCCTCTATTCTCCCATGGAATACTTCGTCCGCCGCCGAATACTCCACGCTTCCGTAATAACCTTTATACTCCAGCATATTGTTCATATTATCCCCTCCTCTTTAAGTTCGGCGATCAGCTCTTTTATCTGGTACTCTAACAGCTCTTTTCGCGGGTGTGGCTTATGCATACTGAATATCTTTGTTCCACGATAAAATTTTATTCTCGATCCGCTCGTTTTTCCGCTGTTTGATAATATATATCCATATGCCGCAAGCAAAGTTTGTACTTCCTCAAAAGTAAAGTCCTTTGGCCTGTTTTGAAGCCTTTCCAGCAACTTTTCAATTCTTCCCATCTTCCCACCGCCCGTTTACAGTATAGCGCCGTTTTTAATTTTTGCAACTGAAAAATAGTTGCAATTTATTTTCCCGCCGTCCGCCGCCCTCTGTCTCTCAGTCTCAGGATATTTCACAATACGCCGCACCTTTTAGAAAAAATTCCTCTGATATGTGTTATTATAATAGGCGATTTTTAATAATGAGATCTCCTGCGCAGGGGAATGCGGTGTGACTCCGCAGCGGCCCCGCCACTGTTACCGGCAACGGAAGTCAGGATACCTGCTCGGAGGGACGGATGTTATGCGCGGGCGTTTCTCATCCAGAAGATGAAAGATTTGAAGGGAGCCGCGGGCTCCCTTTTATTTTTATATAAAGGGGTATCGCTCTGTTGAAGTCATTTCTTCGCCTGTTTATATTTCTCTCGCTCGTCTTGATATTTTCCCCCTCGGCGGAGGCCTCTCCCAAGAGGATCGTTTCGCTGACGCCGGTCGGCACCGAGATACTCTTCGCGCTCGGACAGGGGGACAACGTCATCGGCGTTACAAACTACTGCGACTACCCGCCGGAGGCGCTCAAAAAGCCGAAGATCGGCGGCTACGCCGAGGTGAATTTTGAGACGCTGCTCTCCAAAAAGGCCGACCTTCTCGTGCTTCAGGACATGCACCTTCAATTCAAGGACGACCTGAAAAGGCTTAAGATACCCTACGTCATCGTGCGCCAGGAGAGCCTCGGCGACATTTACGATTCGGTCACGGAGCTGGGCAAAGTCTGCGGCGCGCAGAAAAGGGCCGCGGAGCTGACGGCGAAGATGAAGGCCGAAATCGCCGCCGTCCGGGCAAAGGTCAGGGGACTGCCGTCGCCCTCCGTGCTGCTCTGCGTATCCCGCGAACTCTCTGAGGAGCGGATATCCGTCTTCTACGCCGCGGGCGAAAAGACCTTTTACAACGAACTCATCGCCCTCGCGGGGGGAAAGAACGCGCTGACCGGCGAAAAAAGCGGCTATCCCTATCCCAAAATATCGCAGGAGGGACTCGCCGCCCTCAACCCGGAGATAATAATAGACCTCGTCGGTGAGCGCACCTTCTATCACGCGATGGAACATATCGACATGGATAAGGTCTTCAACGAAAAATACCTTAAAGGCCAGTGGCTCGCGGGGACCAAAGTGAGGGCCGTACGCGGCGGGCGTATCGCCGTCCTCGACGGCACCGTCTACCTGCGCCCGGGACCGCGGCTGCCGGAGATACTCAGAGCCTTCGCGAAGGCCATACATCCCGAGGTGAAATGGTGAACCCTCTCATAGAGGTGCGCGGGCTCTCCTATTCCATCGGCGAACGCGCCATCCTCTCCGACATCTCCTTCTCCGTGGCGCGCGGCGGCTTCCTCGCCGTCATCGGCCCCAACGGCGCCGGCAAAAGCACGCTGCTCAAGTGCGTCGGCGGCCTGCGCCCCGGCGCGGCGGGCGAGGTCATGATCGAGGGACGGAGCATCGCTCAGATGACGGAGCGCGAACGGGCGCGGCGCATCGCCTGGCTCCATCAGAACGGCGGCGACACGCTTCCCTTCACCGTCCGCCGATTCGCGATGATGTCGCGTTACCCGTGGCGGCCAGTGCTCAGCGGCGAATCCGAGGAAGACCGCCGCGTTGTGGATGAGGCGCTCGCGCGTGCCGGCGTAGAAGGACTCGCGGAACGCAGCCTCGACACCCTCTCCGGCGGCGAACGCCAGCGGGCGCTGCTGGCCGCCGCGCTCGCGCAGGGCACGGACATCCTCTTTCTCGACGAGCCGACAAGTTTTCTCGACTACCGCCAGCAGGTGGAGATGATGGCGCTCGTGGAGGGGATAAACAGGGAGGGTATGACGGTGCTCATGGTGACCCATGACATAAACCTCGCGCTTCACGGAAGCGGCGGCATCCTCGCGATAAAAGATGGCCGCGCGCGCTGGCACGGGACGACGGACAATCTGCTCGGCGGCTCCGCGCTCGCCGATATCTTTGACACGGAATTTGAATTCTTCCGCCGCGGGGAACAGCGGCGTCCCTACGCGGTGCCAAGGGGGTTTGTCTCCTGATGAATAAAAAAATATTCCTGCTGCTCCTGCTCTCCGCCGCCGTCGTCTGCGCCGCCCCATTCGTCGGCGCGCACGCCCTATCCCCCGCGGATATCTTTGGCGGCGCGGACAGCGCCGCGGCGCAGATACTATGGGAGCTCCGCCTGCCGCGCGTGCTGCTCGGCTGGCTCATCGGCGCCACCCTAGCCGTCTGCGGGCTCATCTTCCAGGCGCTCTTCAGAAACCCGCTCGCCTCGCCCGACATGCTCGGCGTCTCCATGGGCGCGGCCTTCGGCGCGGTGCTATACATACGCCTCGGCCTCACCCTCTCCCTCTTCGGACTCATCCAGGGCATCTCCCTGGCGGCCTTCGGCGGAGCCTTTCTCGCGATAATGGCGCTCTACCTGGCCGGCAGCCTGCGGCGGGGCGGGATGTCGCTCGCCTCCCTGCTGCTCGCGGGCGTCGCGCTTAACTTCCTCTTCGGCAGCCTCAACATGATCATCCAATACAGCGGCGGCTACACAGACACCTTCCGTATGATGCGCTGGACGATGGGCGGCCTGCAGACCGTCGGCTTCGTCTCCTCGCTGGCCTCCCTGCCGGGGCTCGTCCTCATCCTGCTAATCGGCTGGCTCACGGGTCCGCAGCTCGACCTCTTCGTCTGCGGCGAAGAGATGGCCGCGAGCCGCGGCGTCTCGGTGAAAGGGCTGCGCAAGCTGCTCTTCCTCTCCGTATCCCTCGTCGTGGGCGTCAGCGTGGCGCTCAGCGGCCCCATCGGTTTCGTCGGCCTCATGTGCCCGCATATCTGCCGCCGCATCACCGGCAGCGCACACCGCGAGCTGACCGTCGCCTGCGCGCTCTTCGGCGGAGCCTTCCTCGTGCTCTGCGACACCGCGGCGCGCCTCCTATGGTCGCCGGCGGAGATACCGGTGGGGATAATCACCTCCTGCCTCGGTTCAATATTCTTCCTCTGGCTGCTCATAAAGGGGGGACGCTGAGATGAGAAGACTCCGCTTCCCCGGCGTCAGGCTCGGCGGCACCTCATGGGTCGTCGAGGGCAGCTTCGCCGACAACCTGCGGGAGCTCTCGCGCGAGACGCAGGACATGCAGTTCGTGCTCTTCGACAGCCAATACGGCTCCAATATACCGTCTAAAGAAGAGGTAGCCCGGCTCGCGGAGCTGAAAGAGGAGCTGGGAATGAGCTGTATCGTCCACTTTCCCCACGACATCTGCCTCTCGCCGGAGGCGGCGGAACGCAGACGCTGTGAGGACTCCTGCCTGCGTATGATGGAGCTCTTCGCGCCGCTCGCTCCCTTCGCCTGGATACTCCACCTCGACGGCGAGCAATACGGCGCCTATCCCAGCGCCGACATGGAGGGCTGGCTTGAAAAGACACGCCGCTCCGTAGAACGGCTCGCCGCCGCGGCGCGTGACAAAAGCGAAATTTGCGCCGAGACGCTGGACTATAACTTCCGCTTCGTCTATCCTCTGGTCGTCGAACAGGGCCTCTCCGTCTGCCTCGACATCGGCCATCTCGTGCGCTACGGCCACCCCGTGCTCGAACAGATGGAGAGCTATCTGCCCCGGACTCGCGTGATCCATATCCACGGCGTAAAACCGGACGGCACCGACCATCAGGACATGAGCTGGTTCGATCCAACGCTTTTCCGTGAGGTGATAAAAAGGCTCGGCGCCGACGGCAGAGAGCGTGTGATGACGCTCGAAGTCTTTGAAGACAACTATGAAAAATCTTTGGCAGCAATAGAAAAAATGATGGGAGCGTAATAAAACATGCTGGATTACATGAATCAGGGCGGAAGCATCATGTGGATAATCGGCGCGCTGTCGCTTATCGCGGCGGCGATCGCGGTGGAGCGGATCATCTTCTTCCACAAAGCCGCCACCGATCCCGAAAAGCTGGAGGCGGCCTTCGGCAAGGCCGTAGCCGAGGGCGACGTCAAAGAGGCCTGGCGCGTGGCCGAATCCTCCGACAGCTCTATGAACCGCCTCTTTAAGGTATCGCTCGCCCACTGGAATATCGGCACGGAGGACATGAAACTCCTCACGGAACAGCAGATACGCCGCGAGATCTACCGCTGGGAAAAACACATCTACATACTGGAGATGATCGGTAAGATCGCGCCGCTGCTCGGGCTGCTCGGCACCGTGCTCGGTATGGTCGAGATGTTCCAGTCGCTGCACCTCGGCGGACAGATAAGCGCCGCCGCCGTCACCGGCGGCATCTGGAAGGCGCTCTTCACCACCGTCGCCGGCCTCACGGTGGCCATCCCGACGATATTCGTCTGCGGCCTGCTCAACTCGCGCATCGACAGCGAGGACGAAACTCTGCGCAGAGGCGCTGACTTCCTCCTGCGCGAACACATAGCCGCTGGCGGCGGTAAAGATGGCGGGACGCAGAAATAGACGCCACGCGGAGATAGACATCACTCCGCTCATCGACGTCCTCTTCATGCTCATCATCTTCTTCGTCCTCACGGCCTCCTTCGTGCAGGGCAAGCTCGACGTACAGCTCCCCTCCGGCGAGGGAAGCTCCGCCGACATGCAGGGGGCGGTGTTCGTCACCGTCGCCGCCAACCGGAAGATATTCTGGAACGGACGGGAAGTTACGAGGGAAGAGCTCAAAAAACTCGCCTCCGCCGCGAACGGCCGTGAAATGCTCGTCGCGGGAGACGAAAAAGTCCCCTACGGCGAAGTCGCCGCGCTGCTCTCGCTGCTGCGTAAAGAGGGCATCACCTCCGCCGGCCTCATGCTCTCGGGAGAGGGAGCACAATGACATTTCTCTCCGGCGAACGCGGAAGATGGGCGGCGGCGCTGCTGATATCCCTGCTGCTGCACTGCGCCCTGATATTCATCTTCGGCGGCGCGAAGGCCGAAAAAAAGCCGGAACCGGTAATGAACGTGAAACTCGTATTCGCCCCCGCCGCCGCGGGTAATAAGGGCGGCGGCTCCGGCGGCGGAAAGACTGTGGAAAAGAAAGTGCCGCAGCCTAAAAAAGAACAGGCAGTAAAGCCGGTATCCAAACAGCCCACAGTGAAAAAGAAAAAAGAGGCCCCCATAAAAGAGATCTCCGCGCGCCCCGCGGAGAACAAAGAGACGGCTGCCAACGCTCCCGCCGAAACGGCGGCGGCCACAGACGGCGCGGAAGAGGGAAACGGAACGGACGGCGGAAGCGGCACAGGCGGCGGCGGCACGGGGGCGGGCTCCGGTTCAGGAGAAGAGGGCGGTATCGCCGACGTCAATTCGCTTGAAGTGACACACAAGGTACTGCCGGACTACCCCGCCTTCTCACGCAAACGCAAAGAGGAGGGCACCGCCGTGATAATCGCCGCCGTGGAAAATGGCCGCGTGCAAAGCGTTGAGATAGAAAAGACAAGCGGCTACGACCGTCTGGACAACTCCGCGCTGCGCGCGGTCAGAGGGTGGCGCTTCCGCCACGAAGGACGCATACGTGTAAGGATACCATTTGTATTTAAAATAAGATAACCGTATCTTAATTATTTAAGCTATATAATATCAGCGTAGCTGTGCCTGCCATAAAATACCCGTAAAATAATGGCGGTGTCATCTCCATAGAGACGGTATAAAACGATATAGTTATCGACAGCCGCCTTACGATATCCTTTAGACGACAAGAAAACATCTTCACAAAGGGGATACAACCTCGGATTGGATAATACTTTCCCGTAACAAGCTTCAAGTTTGGAGATAAAAGAGCTCGCCGCCGCCGGGCTTTGCAGATAGTTGACCATATAGCCGATGATCCCGTCAATATCATCCTCCGCGTCTTCGGCTATCAAAAGCCTACAAGCCATATTTCGACCTCGCGGCATCCAGTGATTTAAGCGCCTCTTTTACCCGCCCTTCGGCGATCGATTTTTCGGCCTCGCTGATTTTTCGATATACCATACTCATGTAGTCATATTTTTCATAAGTTTCCACACTCATAATGACCATGTCCCCATAGCCATTTTTCGTGATGAAAATAGGCTCGGAAGCGCTTTTGCACATCTCTGAAATCTCGCTTGTCTTCTTCAGCTCACTGATCGGGATAATTCTCGGCACCTTATTCTCTCCTTTAAATACCATATTTATGGTATAACTATACTATATAAATATAATAATTAAGCATGCTATCCTAAAAATAATGACACGAGAATACCGGTAAAATATTCACAAATGTCAGATAAAAGAAAAATATTGACGAAAGCCCCGCATTGAGCGTATCATAAACTCGAAATCAAATAGTGATGCAGATGCTCGGGAATCAGGTGCAAATCCTGAACGGCCCCGCCACTGTAACCGCGACGAAACCGCGACGCCACTGAGAACATCGTTCTCGGGAAGGCGCGGATAGGCGGCGAAGCAGCGAGAAACAAGCTGTGTAAGCGCCTATGCAGAGCAGAATCTATGCTTTGCAGGAGGATGAACGGAAGCCAGGAGACCGGTTTGCATGGAAGTTGTGGCAATCTCTGCGCGGGCGGAGGTTGTCAGGTGCGTTTAGAGACATGCTATCTATCCGTCGACAACTTTTGCAAGACCGCCCGCGCGCGGTCTTTTTTTATTGCCCGCGCAAACTTTATCCAGAAGGGAAGCAGTAATATGAACGAAACAGAGGTGAAAATGAGCGGATTTCCGCCGGTCTCCTTTGAAGAGTTTTCCGTTCCCACGCGCGAAGAGTGGTACAACGAGGCTGTGGCGGCTCTCAAAGGCGCGCCCTTTGACAAAAGGATGTTCACGCCGACCTACGAAGGCATCACCCTCGAACTCCTCACGGAACAGCAGATACGCCGCGAGATCTACCGCTGGGAAAAACACATCTACATACTGGAGATGATCGGTAAGATCGCGCCGCTGCTCGGGCTGCTCGGCACCGTGCTCGGTATGGTCGAGATGTTCCAGTCGCTGCACCTCGGCGGACAGATAAGCGCCGCCGCCGTCACCGGCGGCATCTGGAAGGCGCTCTTCACCACCGTCGCCGGCCTCACGGTGGCCATCCCGACGATATTCGTCTGCGGCCTGCTCAACTCGCGCATCGACAGCGAGGACGAAACTCTGCGCAGAGGCGCTGACTTCCTCCTGCGCGAACACATAGCCGCTGGCGGCGGTAAAGATGGCGGGACGCAGAAATAGACGCCACGCGGAGATAGACATCACTCCGCTCATCGACGTCCTCTTCATGCTCATCATCTTCTTCGTCCTCACGGCCTCCTTCGTGCAGGGCAAGCTCGACGTACAGCTCCCCTCCGGCGAGGGAAGCTCCGCCGACATGCAGGGGGCGGTGTTCGTCACCGTCGCCGCCAACCGGAAGATATTCTGGAACGGACGGGAAGTTACGAGGGAAGAGCTCAAAAAACTCGCCTCCGCCGCGAACGGCCGTGAAATGCTCGTCGCGGGAGACGAAAAAGTCCCCTACGGCGAAGTCGCCGCGCTGCTCTCGCTGCTGCGTAAAGAGGGCATCACCTCCGCCGGCCTCATGCTCTCGGGAGAGGGAGCACAATGACATTTCTCTCCGGCGAACGCGGAAGATGGGCGGCGGCGCTGCTGATATCCCTGCTGCTGCACTGCGCCCTGATATTCATCTTCGGCGGCGCGAAGGCCGAAAAAAAGCCGGAACCGGTAATGAACGTGAAACTCGTATTCGCCCCCGCCGCCGCGGGTAATAAGGGCGGCGGCTCCGGCGGCGGAAAGACTGTGGAAAAGAAAGTGCCGCAGCCTAAAAAAGAACAGGCAGTAAAGCCGGTATCCAAACAGCCCACAGTGAAAAAGAAAAAAGAGGCCCCCATAAAAGAGATCTCCGCGCGCCCCGCGGAGAACAAAGAGACGGCTGCCAACGCTCCCGCCGAAACGGCGGCGGCCACAGACGGCGCGGAAGAGGGAAACGGAACGGACGGCGGAAGCGGCACAGGCGGCGGCGGCACGGGGGCGGGCTCCGGTTCAGGAGAAGAGGGCGGTATCGCCGACGTCAATTCGCTTGAAGTGACACACAAGGTACTGCCGGACTACCCCGCCTTCTCACGCAAACGCAAAGAGGAGGGCACCGCCGTGATAATCGCCGCCGTGGAAAATGGCCGCGTGCAAAGCGTTGAGATAGAAAAGACAAGCGGCTACGACCGTCTGGACAACTCCGCGCTGCGCGCGGTCAGAGGGTGGCGCTTCCGCCACGAAGGACGCATACGTGTAAGGATACCATTTGTATTTAAAATAAGATAACCGTATCTTAATTATTTAAGCTATATAATATCAGCGTAGCTGTGCCTGCCATAAAATACCCGTAAAATAATGGCGGTGTCATCTCCATAGAGACGGTATAAAACGATATAGTTATCGACAGCCGCCTTACGATATCCTTTAGACGACAAGAAAACATCTTCACAAAGGGGATACAACCTCGGATTGGATAATACTTTCCCGTAACAAGCTTCAAGTTTGGAGATAAAAGAGCTCGCCGCCGCCGGGCTTTGCAGATAGTTGACCATATAGCCGATGATCCCGTCAATATCATCCTCCGCGTCTTCGGCTATCAAAAGCCTACAAGCCATATTTCGACCTCGCGGCATCCAGTGATTTAAGCGCCTCTTTTACCCGCCCTTCGGCGATCGATTTTTCGGCCTCGCTGATTTTTCGATATACCATACTCATGTAGTCATATTTTTCATAAGTTTCCACACTCATAATGACCATGTCCCCATAGCCATTTTTCGTGATGAAAATAGGCTCGGAAGCGCTTTTGCACATCTCTGAAATCTCGCTTGTCTTCTTCAGCTCACTGATCGGGATAATTCTCGGCACCTTATTCTCTCCTTTAAATACCATATTTATGGTATAACTATACTATATAAATATAATAATTAAGCATGCTATCCTAAAAATAATGACACGAGAATACCGGTAAAATATTCACAAATGTCAGATAAAAGAAAAATATTGACGAAAGCCCCGCATTGAGCGTATCATAAACTCGAAATCAAATAGTGATGCAGATGCTCGGGAATCAGGTGCAAATCCTGAACGGCCCCGCCACTGTAACCGCGACGAAACCGCGACGCCACTGAGAACATCGTTCTCGGGAAGGCGCGGATAGGCGGCGAAGCAGCGAGAAACAAGCTGTGTAAGCGCCTATGCAGAGCAGAATCTATGCTTTGCAGGAGGATGAACGGAAGCCAGGAGACCGGTTTGCATGGAAGTTGTGGCAATCTCTGCGCGGGCGGAGGTTGTCAGGTGCGTTTAGAGACATGCTATCTATCCGTCGACAACTTTTGCAAGACCGCCCGCGCGCGGTCTTTTTTTATTGCCCGCGCAAACTTTATCCAGAAGGGAAGCAGTAATATGAACGAAACAGAGGTGAAAATGAGCGGATTTCCGCCGGTCTCCTTTGAAGAGTTTTCCGTTCCCACGCGCGAAGAGTGGTACAACGAGGCTGTGGCGGCTCTCAAAGGCGCGCCCTTTGACAAAAGGATGTTCACGCCGACCTACGAAGGCATCACCCTCGAACCGATCTATACTCTCGCCGACAACGAGGAGCTGCTCGACATCGGCGGCATGCCCGGCGAAGCGCCCTTCCTGCGCGGGACGAAAAGCTCCGGCTACATCGCCGAGCCGTGGAAGATCGCCCAGAGCGCTTCGGACGTACTGCCGAAAGAGGCCAACGAGGTCGTGAAGAACGAACTGGCAAAGGGCGCTACCATCCTGCATTTCGAGCTTGACGAATGCACAAAGCTCGGACGCGACCCCGACCCGGAACTCTTTAAGGGCGACTACCGCGGACTTTCGCTGACGACGCTCCACGACGCCGATGAAATGCTTAAGGGTCTTGATTACACGAAGGTGCCGCTTCACATCTACGCCGGAGCCTCCGCCGTTTCGGTGCTGGGACTGGTAGCGGCGCAGGCCAAAGCTATGGGCGCGAAAGAAAGCCTCAAAGAGGCCAAAGGCTGCGTCGGCACCGATCCGCTGGGAGAGCTGGCCGAGCGCGGGACTCTCCCGCTGCCGATCGACGAACTATATGACGAGATGGCTCTCGCCATAAAATGGGCGCAGAAAAACGCTCCTCAGATCAAAACGATACTGGTTCGCGGCGACGTCTACCATAACGGCGGCGCGAGCGCCACACAGGAGACCGCCTACGCGATGAGCGCGGCGATCGCCTACATCCGGGCGATGCGCCACCGCGGCATTGAGCCGGAAATCACCATGTCGCACATAAAATTCAGCTTCTCCCTGGGCACAAACTTCTTTATGGAGATCGCCCGCATCAGGGGCGCGCGCACCGTCTGGTCGCAGATCGCCGAGGCCTTCGGCGCCGACGCCGACGAGTACGGAAAGATAGACATCATCGCGCGTACCTCGCACTTCACCTCTACCGTATACGACCCCTACGTCAACATTCTCAGGGCGACCACCCAGGCCTTTTCCGGCGCGGTCGGCGGCGTCGGCGCGATGCAGATCAGCTGCTTCGACGACGCGGTCCGTCCGAGCGGAGAGATTGCGAGACGCATCGCGCGCAACATTCAGGTAATGCTCCAGACAGAGTTCGACATGCTCCAGCCCGTCGACCCGGCGGGCGGCTCGTGGTATGTCGAGCGTCTCACGGCGCAGTGCGCCGCTGCCGTCTGGGCGCTCCTCCAGGAGGTGGACGCCGAGGGCGGTATGTATCCCGCGCTGAAAAAGGGCGTCATTCAGGGCGGGATAGAAAAAATATTCAAGAGCCGCCTCAAAAACCTCGCCTTCCGCAAAGACAGGGCCGTCGGTACAAATATGTACCCCAACATTCTTGAGAAACCGCTCGAAAACATGTTCCCCCGCGGAGAAAAACTCTGCCGCGAAAGGAAAGAGGCCGTCGCCAAATTCCGTGAACTGACGGACGAACAGCATGCCGCGGAATCCCTCGAAAAAATCATGGAGAACATCCACGAGGGCGACGCGAAATTTCTCGACGCCGTCATCGAAGCCTTCATGGTGGGCGCCACCGTCGGCGAAGTGAGAAAGGCGCTCAACGACAGCTTTGAGGGCGAAGAGAGCGTAAAGGCGATCGGGACGCACCGCTGGACCGAACAGATCGAGGCCCTGAGAAAGGCCTCCGAAGAGTTCAGCGAACGCACCGGCAAAACCATCCGCGTATTCCTCGCGAACATGGGGCCGATACCGCAGCACAAGGCGCGGGCCGACTTCAGCGCCGGTTTCATGGAGGTCGCGCACTTTGAGGTGCTGAGAAACAACGGCTTCCCCACGCCGGAAGAGGCCGTCAAGGCCGCCGTCGAATCGGAGGCCGAGGTGGCCGTCATCTGCTCCACCGACGACTCCTACCCGGAACTGGTACCGCCCGTGGCGCGCGGCATCAAAGCCGCCCGTCCGGAAATGCGTCTGCTGCTCGCGGGCGCGCCGGCCGCGGAATACAAAGATTCATATATCGAAGCCGGCGTGGACGACTTTATCCACGTCAGGGCCAACTGCTACGAAATACTCAAATCGATACAGGAAAAGGCGATAAAGGCCTCCGGCTGCCCGGCGGCGGACGAAAATCCTCGTAAAGGGGAGGGACTCTAAATGTCATCTTCAAATCCCGATTTCACAAAGATCCCTCTGAACATGGAACCCAAAAGGGCCATTAGCTATGAGGAATGGAAGAAAAAGGTCGAAAAAGAGACCGGAAAATCATTTGAAAGCCTGCTGCACCGCACAATGGAACAGATCGAAGTCGCCCCGCTCTACACCAAGTCCTGCTACGAGGGCATGAACCATCTCAGCTACACGGCGGGGCTGCCGCCCTTCCTGCGCGGCCCCTACCCCACCATGTACGTCACACGCCCCTGGACCGTGCGTCAGTACGCGGGCTTCTCCACCGCCGAAGAAAGCAACGCCTTCTACCGCCGCAACCTCGCCGCGGGACAGAAGGGGCTCTCCATCGCCTTTGACCTCGCGACACACCGCGGCTACGACTCCGATCATCCGCGCGTCGTCGGAGACGTCGGAAAGGCGGGCGTCGCCGTCGACTCCATCCTCGACATGGAGATACTCTTCTCCGGCATACCGCTCGGGCAGATGTCCGTCTCCATGACGATGAACGGCGCGGTCCTTCCCGTCCTCGCCTTCTACATCGTCGCGGCCGAGGAACAGGGCGTCGACAAATCGGTGCTCTCCGGCACCATCCAGAACGACATCCTGAAAGAATTCATGGTCCGCAACACCTACATATACCCGCCGGCGCCGTCGATGAGGATCATCGGCGACATCTTCGCCTACACCTCGCGGAACATGCCGAAATTCAACAGCATAAGCATCTCCGGCTACCACATGCAGGAGGCGGGAGCGACGGCGGACATCGAGCTCGGCTACACGCTCGCCGACGGACTTGAATACATCCGCACCGGACAGGCGGCGGGACTCGGCGTCGACGACTTCGCGCCGCGCCTCTCCTTCTTCTGGGCGATCGGCAAAAACTACTTCATGGAAGTGGCGAAAATGCGCGCCGGACGTATGCTCTGGGCCAAGATCGTCAAACAGTTCGGCCCTAAAAAGGCCAAATCCATGGCCCTGCGTACCCACTCGCAGACCTCGGGCTGGAGCCTTACGGCACAGGACCCCTTCAACAACGTCGCGCGCACCTGCGTCGAGGCGATGGCGGCAGCCCTCGGCCACACACAGTCGCTCCACACCAACGCCCTCGACGAAGCCATCGCGCTGCCGACCGACTTCTCGGCCCGTATCGCGCGAAACACCCAGCTCTACATCCAGGACGAGACCAGCGTCTGCAAAGTCATCGACCCGTGGGGCGGCTCCTACTACGTCGAGGCGCTCACCGACGAGCTCATCCGCCGCGCCTGGGGCCACATCCAGGAGGTCGAGGCCCTCGGCGGCATGTCCAAGGCCATCGAAACCGGACTGCCGAAGATGCGCATCGAAGAGGCGGCGGCGCGCCGCCAGGCCCGCATCGACTCCGGCAGTGAAAAGATCATCGGCGTCAACGCCCTGCAGCTCGAACAGGAAGACCCCATCGACATCCTTGAAGTCGACAACAGCGCCGTGCGTGATGCGCAGATAGCGCGGCTCGCGAAACTGCGCGCCAACAGGAACCAGGAAGAGGTCGACAGATGGCTTGCGGCCATAACCAGATCGCTTGAAACGGGAGAGGGGAACCTCCTCGAATTTGCCGTCGAAGCGGCGCGCGCACGCGCCAGCCTCGGCGAAATATCCGACGCCGTGGAAAAGGCGTCGGGAAGGCACAAAGCCGTCATCCGTTCGATCTCGGGCATCTACAGCAGCGAATTCGCGGAAGAGGAGATCATCGAAGAGGTCCGCAGAATGACCGACGAATTTGAAGAACGCGAAGGCCGCCGTCCGCGCATCATGGTCGCCAAAATGGGACAGGACGGACACGACCGCGGCGCGAAGGTGGTCGCCACCGCCTACGCCGACATGGGCTTCGACGTGGACATCGGACCTCTCTTCCAGACGCCGGAAGAGACCGCGCAGGACGCGGCCGACAACGACGTCCACATCGTAGGCATGAGCTCACTCGCCGCGGGGCACAAGACACTGCTGCCCCAGCTCGTCGAGGAACTTGAAAAACACGGGCGCGGAGACATCATGGTCGTCGCCGGCGGCGTCATCCCGGCACAGGACTATCAGTTCCTCTACGACCACGGAGCGGCCTGCATCTTCGGTCCCGGAACGGTGATACCGGCGGCGGCCAAGGAGATGCTCGAAAAACTCAACGAGCGCCTCGCGGCAGCCCACGTCTGAGCTATGCGGGAAAACCTTCGTCCGGACTGGCAGCCGGAAGACGCTGGTGCGGAATTTGCCTGCTCCGTGATGCCCGGCGTGTCGCTCGCGAGCGGCCACAACGCGGCGGCGCGCGGCGCCGCGCCTGCAAAGGCGAGGACCGCGCTGACGGCGGAGGACTACGCGCAGGGAATACTGGCCGGCGACCGCGTCATACTCTCCCGGGCGATAACCGTGATCGAGAGCAACGCGCCGAAACACTTTGAACTCGGCCAGGAGATAATACAGAAGATACTGCCTCACAGCGGCAAAGCGATGAGGGTAGGGATAACGGGCGTGCCGGGTGCGGGAAAAAGCACCTTTATCGAAGCATTCGGCACCTACCTCTGCGGCGAGGGACTCAAAGTTGCGGTCCTCGCCGTGGACCCCTCCAGTTCGCTCTCAAGGGGCAGCATCCTCGGGGACAAGACGCGCATGGAAAACCTCACGCGGGAGAAAAACGCCTTTATTCGCCCCTCCCCCTCCGGCGGGTCGCTCGGCGGCGTCACCAGAAAAAGCCGCGAAACGATGCTGCTTTGCGAAGCTGCCGGATACGACGCCGTTCTCGTTGAGACCGTCGGCGTGGGACAGAGCGAGACCATGGTGCGTTCGATGGTCGATTACTTCCTCGTCGTCGTCATAACCGGCGCGGGGGACGACCTACAGGGCATAAAAAAGGGAATCATAGAGCTCGCCGACAGCATTCTGGTAAACAAGGCCGACGGCGACAACAAAATGAAGGCGATGATGGCGCGGGCCGACTACGACCAGATCCTCCACTACCTGCGCCCAGCCACCGAAGGCTGGAAGACAAAAGCCTACACCTGCTCCTCCATAACGGGAGAGGGCATAGCGGATATGTGGGGCGTTATAAAAGATTTCCGGGATAACGTGACAGCCTCGGGAGTCTTTTCTAAGCGACGTAAAGAACAGACCATCGAATGGGTCCGCGCGATGACGGCGGAGTACCTGCAAAACAAGATCGCGCAGAACGCGGAACTCACGAAATGCAGAGAAGACATTGAAAGGAAGGTGATCGAGGGAGTAATTACCCCTACAGTAGCAGCGAAGGCGGTGATCGGCTCCATGGAGAGACTGCTTTTCACGGGAACAAACGAAACATAGGCACCACAAAAAACCACACACACAAAAAGCACATTCCGCCGCGGCGAGGCGGGGCCGCACACTCCGCCCCGCCACGGTGACCACTTAACTTAGCTATCTTGATGAGATATGCGCAGTATCTCATCTTTTCAGATAGAGTCATCTCTTCAGCAGCGGCCTCCAGTCTCGTCAACCGGAGGCCGTCTTATAAAACAAAGACGGCGCGCTGAGAAAACCGGGACGTCAATACTAAAAAATGGAACCGGCCGTCAAACCACCGGCACAGGGACCACAAACACGAACCATCCGGCCCCACCCTTACAGTGAAAGCGCGTCAATAACCGGCAATACCATAGTTTCCCGCCGCCCCCGCGGCGGGGAAGTTTCTCCTCCGCAAATCAGAGGCCGGAGATATCCGGCCTCTGATTATTTTTATTCTTTCGTTCGTCAGTCGTTAATATATAAAAGCTGTCAATATTCAGGCCAATATTCTAAAACTCGGAAAATCGAAAAACATTCACCATCCCCTGCGCCACACCTCTACAATCTCATATATCCTCTACGCCGTTTTACGGATTTTGCCCGCGCCGGTTTTTGTTTGCTGCACTATTTGCGTTTTCTTCCAAAGCCGCTTATAGCAAGAAAAAATAACTTGCCGTACCCTTTTTTATCTCTCTTTTTCCTTACTTTACGACAATAATTTATAGGCAAAGTGAACAAGCCAATTTACAGGCTCAGTATATTCTACCAATTTATTTTAAGTATTTTATGTAATTACTACGTAATATTACCTAAAATTTTATTTTACCTTTTTTAATAAGAAATATAGACTGATTCTGTATTGACAGGGATATTACATATGGATATACTGCATAATAGAATGATTACTAAATAAAAAAATTGGTAACTTTTAATTTTTGTTTAGCAAGAATCAGCAATAACAGAAACAGCCTCTGCCGCAGTATTCAGGACGAGAGTACATCATGTTGCAGCTGCTAAATATTGGAAGGAGAGAACCGACGGGCCTTCCACTGATGGTATTTTGCCTTTTGGAGAACGGATGGCACAGCGGCGGATTTCACGCCTCAGGAAGAAAACTGTGCCGTTGCCTTTCTGAGTATATATATTCTGTCCGTCTATTTTTCGTGTCATCCCCGCCCGTCATCTATTCTTCTCCGCCGGCTTCCGTTTCGCCGCCGGCGGTACTCTCGTCCCTTTCGAAAATAGCGCGGCCAACAACGCCGCCGAAGGGGGACGGGGCGACTCCCCTTTCACGGCGCGGCCGTTATCTCACGGCGGAAACTTAGAGGGGAGGGATCGGCCAAGAACGGATTTTTCAAAGCTGCCACGCAGCCGCGAAGGTGCATTTTCAAGACATATCAATTCAGGAGGGATAAAAAGATGAAAACAAAAACTACGGACCGTCTCCGTAAAGGAATATCGCCGGCAGCGCTCTTATGTTCTCTCGCCTTAATATTTACGCCTGCGGCCACCTCGGCGGACC
>NZ_JAJBUX010000122.1 GCF_020860125.1 Cloacibacillus sp.
GCTTTTGCGGCGAGACGGAAGGAGTGTTGCTCTGTATGGCGCGGTTCCCGCGCCATACAGAGCCCGCGGCAAAGGCCACGGGAGAACCTAAGGTCAACTCTCCCTCACCCCGCTTCACGGGGAGCTCCCTCAGAGAGGGCGCCAAAATCTTTGGTAAATCGCAATTTATCTCTTCCCCCACCCGAAGGAAATCAGCGTTTATAACATAGAATCAAAATGCAAAAACCTACGTTTTGTGTTAATCACTCTTTTTCATATCAGACGGCGGCCGGCTCTCCGCGCCGCTCGCGGTATATCGCCAGAGAATCAAGGTCTACGGCCATGCCGTCCTCCGCCGCGACAATGTGAGTCTCTTTCGTATCGAGCCCCGTCAAAAAGTGTTCCCCCTCGGGCGAGGTGAGCATCGCGCCCAGATGCGTCAGGACGGCGATCCGGGGATGCAGCTCCGTCAGCAGCTGCCGCGCCTCCTCGATCGACATGTGGTCCAGGCGGCTCTTGGCGTTGGGAAAGGTGGCGTTCAGCGAGAGGAAGCGGCAGCTTTGATACCTCTCTGCAAAATATGGCATCAGACGGCTGTCGCTGATGATCCCCCAATCATTCAGTCCCTCGCGGCGGAAGATATAGCCGAAACATTCAACGCCGTGGTGGACGTGCGCCACCGGCTCCGCGGTCACGCCGCGTCCAAGGCCGACCGGCTGCCCATCGGCGGGGCTCACTATCCGCGGCACACGCTTCTGCGAATATTTCAGGATCACAGGGTCGTCGCCCGCGAGCGCGTCCCGCGGCGCAACGAGCAACCCCCGCTCGTCAAAACCCCCGTGTGTCATGCACTCGATCAGCACGTTCGCGTCGGTGCTGTGGTCGAGGTGCTTGTGTGTGAGCAGTACAAAATCAGCCTCGTCGGCGGCCAGCTCCGGCCGCGCGGCGCAGATATGCGCGAGGCTTCCGGGGCCGGGATCTATGACCCCCTGAATCCCGCCGTAGCGGAACCAGAGGCCGCCCGTGCTGCGCACCTGACGTATCATCGAGAAACGTCCGCCGCTTGTGCCAAGGTACTTTATAAAGTTCTCAGGATAGGAAAAATTCTCGATTTTAGTCAATATATACGCCTCACCATCTATATTTGCCTCCGTCGCGTTTGAGCTCGGCCCGCCGCTGCTCGTAGCCGCCGCAAAAGCGTCCGACATGAGCCCAGAATTTCGCGGAATGGTTCATCTCCAGCAGGTGGCAGAGCTCGTGTATCATCACATATTCCATCAGGGGGGGCGGTACGAGCGCGAGGCGGATGCTGAAGGTGATGCTCTGCAACGAAGAGCAGCTGCCCCACAGCGTCCTGACGTTTTTCAGCTCCACCTTCTTCGGGCCGACGCCGATACGCTTACACCATGCGGGAAACTCCGCCTGTATCAATTCTCTGAGCCTGTGTGCGTACCAAGCTTCGAAATTATGGCGAACTATTTCACTGTCAGCGAATAAACCCGTTAAAAACTCCCCGCCATCAAACCGCAGGCCGCCGGCGATGCCGGACTTTACCCGCAAAGGATACTGTTCCCCGCGAAAATAGAAGAGCTCGCCGTCCTCGTATTTATGCTCCACGGCCAGCGAATGCGGCCTTTTTTTCGCGATCTTATCGACAAACGAGGCGGAATTTTCCCGCAGGATGCGCTCAAGCTCCCCGCGCGCCGTATAGACGGGCGCGGCGATAAAAAAGCGATTGTCGCCGTCCAGCCCGATGGCGACCCTCTTTCTTCTCGCGTTTCTCCTAACCTCGTATCTGATCCCCTCTACGGCAATATAATCGTTTATCATGACACCTATAATATATCAATGATGGTAAAATTATAAGGCGCTGCGCCGCTCTCTTTTTGTGCGCAAAAATGAAAAAAAATGGAGATAAAAGAGATGACCGCTGAAAAAAACGGCGCGATACGCCGTCTTGAAAATAAAAATAAATTCCGCGCGAAACAGCCGCCAAAGGCTCCGGCCTCCCCGCCGAGGAGCGCCTTCCTTCCCGTGAGCCGAGCCGACATGGAGGCGCGCGGCTGGGATGAACTCGACGTCCTAGTCATCACGGGAGACGCCTACGTCGACCATCCCAGCTTCGGCCACGCGATAATCGCGCGCTGGCTCGAGGCTCACGGCTTCCGCGTCGGCATCGTCTCCCAGCCGGACTGGCGCGGCACGGAGGATTTCGCCAAGCTCGGCCGTCCGCGCCTCTGCGTCATGCTCTCGGCGGGGAACCTCGACTCGATGCTGAACCACTACACGGCCTCCGGCAAAAAACGCCGCCGCGACGACTATACTCCGGGCGGCGCGGCGGGACGCAGGCCGGACCGGGCCACCGTCGTCTACGCCAACAGGGTGCGCGAGCTCTGGGGCGACATCCCCCTCGTGATCGGCGGCATCGAAGCCAGCCTGCGACGCTTCGCGCACTACGACTACTGGAGCGACGGCGTGCGCCGCTCAATCCTGACGGACAGCCGCGCAGACCTTCTCGTATATGGCATGGGCGAGAGCGCCTCGCTGGAGATCGCGCGCCGCCTCGCCGACGGCGAAGAGGCCGCGTCGCTCAGGGATATCGCGGGCACCTGCTGGAAGACGCACGATCCGGTGGCGGCCAACGACGCCGTGGCGCTCGGCTCCTTCGCGGAGGTCAGCGCCGACAAGGCAAAGTTCGCCGCCTCCTTCAAGCTCTTCTACGACGAGAACGACGGTATACGCGGCAGGCGGCTCATTCAGGACCAGGGGGCCTGGCACGTCGTGCAGAACCGCCCCGCGCGCCCGCTCTCGACGGCGGAGATGGACAGGATATACGCCCTGCCCTACGCGCGCGCCTGGCATCCCGACTACGACGCCGCGGGCGGCGTACCCGCCTTCGACGAGGTAAAGTTCAGCATCACAAGCCACCGGGGCTGCTTCGGGGAATGCGGCTTCTGCGCGGTATCCTCCCACCAGGGGCGCATCATCCAGAGAAGAAGCGACGAATCGATCATCAAGGAGGCCGAGCTTCTCACGAAGATGCCCGGCTTCAAGGGCTACATCCACGATATCGGCGGCCCGACGGCGAATTTTACCGTCCCCTCCTGTCAGGAATCGATCAAGCGCGGCTCCTGCAAGGGAAAGTCCTGCCTCTATCCGCAGCCCTGCAAAAAGCTGCGCGCGGACCACGACGATTACATCGCGCTGCTGCGCAAGGTACGCGCTCTGCCGCGCATCAAAAAGGTATTCATCCGCTCGGGGCTTCGCTACGACTACATCATCGCGGATAAAAAAGGCGAATTTCTCGAGGAACTCTGCCGCTGGCACATCAGCGGACAGCTGAAGGTGGCCCCCGAACATGTGAGCGCGGAGGTGCTGCAGTATATGCGCAAGCCGCCGCGCGCCGTGACCGAAGAATTTTTGAAAAGATATGCTGAGATGAACGCCAGGCTCGGCATGAAGCAGTTCCTCGTCCCCTATTTCATGTCGGCCCATCCCGGCTCGACGCTGAAAGAGGCGGTGGAGCTCGCGGAGTTTATCCGCGACAGCGGCCTGCGCCCCGAGCAGGTGCAGGACTTCACCCCGACGCCCGGTTCGCTCTCCACCTGTATCTATTATACCGGCATAGACCCGCTCACGATGCGGAAGGTCTATGTCCCGAAGGATCACGAGGAGCGAAAGATGCAGCGGGCGCTCCTGCAGTACTGGATGCCGGAAAACAGGGAATATGTACGCAAGGCACTGATAAAGGCGGGAAGAAAGGACCTCATCGGCCGCAGCCCGAAGGCGCTGGTTTACTGAGAGGAAATACCTCAGTCACTATAAATAAAGAAAACTATGAAAATGGCGGAGAGCTGACTTCTCCGCCATTTTTATCTTATGGCAAGGCCGCGCCAGTTCATACGGCGCAAAATCCGGCTTCGGCTTTACATCCATTAATATGGTCAATATAATGAAGCAGTTGATACAGTTTCCTGTTTTCTACATTACGTTTTCATATACAGGCATTATTGCCAGTTACGGCTGTCTCAACCGGCCGATTAGGGGGTGATTTATCTGTCGTTTTTGTCATCTTTATGGGAAATTATCAAGTTTATCTTTGATAATTCTCCTAATAGAATTGATAAATATTTGGTCTATCTTTACCTAAATGATAGGCCTAAATATTATTTAGCCCACTTTGGGATCTTTGTTTCTTGCTTTGTTGTAATACATTGTTACCGCCTTGCCCACAGAAAGAAACCGGACTATTAGACAAGCCCATTTTTTAATAAGCCGGCGATGTTTCTTATATCTTCCCTGCTATTGGCATTGGCGGCTTTTGGGATAATATTTATTTCAACGTATAACACTTTTTGTCTTTTTCTCCAGCTAAGTACCAAGAAATAGAGCAATATTTGCCTGACACTAAATTAACATGTATTTAAGAGTACAGTCTTTTTTATCTCGCAGTAATCTTATTATGATAAGGGATGTGGTTTGTTTGTCGTTTTTACTATCTTTATGGGAGACTATAAATTCATATTATTCACCTTCTGAACTTAAAATGGATAAATTATTCGTCTCTCTTTATCTCCATAACAGGCCACTATATTATCTAGCTCAATTTTGTACTTTTCTGATCTGTTTAATCTTAATACATGGATCGCGGCTTATGAATAAAAAGGAACCGGACTATTGGACAAGTCCGATTTTTAAAAAACCTCAAGCATTTTTTCTCACATCGGTTTTCCTTGCCGTGCTTGCCGCCTGCGCAATAGAATTCTTGACGCATAATACTTTTTTACGTCTTTTAAGGCAGGCCATGCAAGAAGAGGCGGCGCAAAAAAGCCTTCAAATTGGCATTCATTAAATAAAAAAAGAGTACCCGGCTGAATACTCTCAAAAGCTGCCGATTGAATAGGTTAGCGGCGGAGCTGCAGTCGGATTTTATATCACTCCGCCGCCGCTTTGTTGCCTATTTATCTGTTTTACCGCATATTTTCCATTTATCGGCGGTGGTGATTTCCGCGAAACTGCCGCTTAGAGAGGCCATAAAGGCGGCTTGGACTACGGGAGCGGGTACGACCGCGTTATTCCATTCCAGGTCTCTCGTCGCGCAGGCGTCCTCTATAAGCGTGATGTCATAGCCAAGGCTTCTGGCGGCCCTCACCGTTGTGTCGACACACATATGGGTCATCATGCCGCAGACCACTAGGTGACGGATATCTTTTTTATCAAGTTCCGACTTCAAATTTGTTTGATAGAAGCTGTCCGGCGTATGCTTTTCAATCACTGTCTCCGAATCTTGAGGGCAGACACTTTTATGGATTTGTACTCCCTCCGTGTCCCGCACAAAAAACGCGGCGGCCGGCGATTGGTTTATATGCCGGACATGGAAAACAGGCAGCCCATGTTCCCGGAACGACTGCAATATTTTTTTCGCCTGATTCGCCGCCTCTTCCGCGCGGTATAATTCAAATTTCCCGTTCGGAAAGTAATCGTTCTGTATGTCGATCAACAGCAGTCCTAAATTCATTCAAAAACACCTCCGTCAAATATATTAAAGAAAATACTTCCCTTGTGGGAACTTAACCGCTTAAACCGCCCTTATTTCAGCTCAAATACCAGCGAGACGGAGACGCTGACGTTTATCACTCCGGCGGCAAGCTGCGTGGCGGGCATCGCCGCGTCCGCCATCATTGAATAGCCTATCACGGTGTTTTTTCGCGCCAGCGGCGCGGCGCCAGCGGTGCCGATGTTCGCGTTGACCAGCCTGCCGAGGCTGCGGCCGCCCGTTGAGGCGACTAAAGAGGCGCGCGCTCTGGCGTCCTCGACCGCGGACTTCAGAAGGCCGCGCTCGATCTCCTCATGCTTTTGCAGTCCAAAGCTGACGTTATTCACGGAGGCGGAACATTTTTCCGCGCTGCCGTCGATGACGGCGCCAAGGTCGGCAAGGTTCCGCACCGTAACGGCAAACGATACGGTCGCCGCGTAGCCCTTCTGGACGCGCTTCTCGCGCTCCGTCACATAATTCGGCGCAAGCTCATAACCCGTCGTTTTGAAATCCTTTGAGTCCACGCGGATAGAGGCAATGTATTTACTCAGCCTCTCTATCCTCTCCGCGAGCGCGGCGCGGGTCGAGGCGGCGCTCTTTCCATATTCGGTCATAGAGAGCGTCACCGAGGCCATATCAGGTTCAGTCTCAACGGAGGCGGTTCCGGTCACGGCGATGGAGTCGCGCTCCTCCGCCGCCGACGCGCTCGCGGAGACGGCGAATACAGACAGCATAAGCAGCATTACCACAGCGATGTATTTCGTACGTTTCATAAAAATCTCCCTTTCAATTTTGTTAAGAGAGGCAGCTGCGGCCAGCGCCCCTCCGTCTATATATTTTATAGTGCTATATAATATCACGGCAAGCCGTTATGCGGCAAAGCGTAAAAAGCAGGAGTATGACAAAAGTTCCGCCTGAACGCGGCAGTCAATCGGAACTATAAATTAAATGACGATGAGCGTATCGGGCAAAAAGCATTTTTTATTTGAGCCGGACAGTTTGCGGCAGGCCCCGCAGCGGACGACAGAGAGATTAGAACTTTTCCAAGCAGACCGGCATAGGTAAAGCCGCCAGCCCAACGGAACCAGGCAAATACAAAGCCTTTGCCCTTATCCCCCGTTTTTCTCCGGCTCCGCCGCGCGTCGTTGCCGTTATGGCGCGGAAGCACAGAAAACACCGTCCTTTTGTCCCACGCCGCCGGCGGGGACAAAAGGACGGCATGCCGTTCACACCGGAACGACGGCGCCGCTAGCCTATCTTGATGATGTTACCTTCTAACTTAAGCACCCCATTGGTCGATAAATTGGATTTATTAAATAGTACGTCGCAGATTTTAACGCCCGAGCTATCGACATTTATCTTCACCGACGTATTATTTTCGGGGAGGATCACTCCGAATTCGACAGTTCTCGCCTTAAGGGTGCTTTTATCCTTCGTCATCTCCAGAGTGGAGCCGCCTTTTATGTTTATCTTGGCCGAATTATCCGCAATCTTAATGGAGCTTGTATCCTTAAATTGCAGTACGGCTTTATCTTTATCGGTAATCAGCCCCGAGAGTTCTTTGTCCGCGTTAGCCTCGTCCGCGTTAGCCCCGTTCGCGTTAGCCTCGTCCGCGTCATTCGTAACCGTATCGGCCTTCTTCGGGTAGACTCCCGTTACCGTCCCCAGTTTTACCTTTCCATCATTCGGCACATAGCCGAGCCAAAGCTGTTTATTCAGACTTATCGTCGCGCCCTTGTCACCGGCGCGTATAATATGGCGTACATCGGCATAATCAACGCTGTTGCCCGTAGAGATAGAGATCAGGTCCTTGCCCCGGACGTATACCAAATCCGCGATGGAGGCGATGCTTTGCTCAGGCCTGCCATCAGCCTTTATAATAGCCGCACCCAGTTGATTTTGAAGGAACGAATAGTCATTATCGATAACTGTCTTGGCAACGTCGTTTTCTGCATTATTAATTTTAACACCCCAGTGAGATGGCCCTTTGTCGTCGCTCTTTTTCAAAACCTCCCGAACGGCTTCCATATTAGTTAGCGCTTGACCGTTCTGCGCTTGGTCGTTCTGTGCTTGGT
>NZ_JAJBUX010000123.1 GCF_020860125.1 Cloacibacillus sp.
GAGATAGATAATATTATAATATACGCATATTTTAATATTTTACAATTTGAGATATAATCGTATAGAATATATATAAAATAGATAATAAATAATTTATGAATACATGAAGCAATAATAAGTATAGTTATAAAAAATAATCTACCGTATTTATCTCTTGTCGTGTATTCAATAAATCCAAATAGAAAAAGAGCCATTGCTATAAAGTTACGAATTTGAATAATGTCTAATGACATTGGGTATATAACATATAACGAAAATAAGAAAAATAAATATTTTATTGGCAATATTCTTGAGAAAGCGTTATGTATAATAAATATCACTAATAATGATAATATGACACGATACATTGCATAATTAAGACCAATTTCGCGTAGTATCTTATTTAACATCACATAAGCATATTCTACGGAAACATCATACCCCTCATAGATATTTTTATATGCTATATAATCAGGATTATCCCAATTTATTGCAAATACAATAAAAATTATTAGAACTAAACCCTTAAGAAAAAAACCATAACGACGCGTCGTCACTGCCATCATAACAAGCAGAGAAATACAAAATAGGAATAAATAATCCATTATCTAGCATACCTATCATAAATATCTTGATGTTGGCGCTTCCTCATGAATACCCCATCCAAAGTACCACTATAAACTGCGGATATATATTTTTTTTTATTATCTACAATAATCATAATTGTCATAATCTCATATATTGACCATAGTAAACATTTTAATAACCACATAAGCGCCATCTTTTTATGCTTATAAAATACCAACCATCTGTTTCTATAAATATAATAATAACGTATTGGATTATGCCCAGAAAAAACAAATTTTATTCCACATACATATTTTGAGATAGGGGCACCCAACGAGTGGTATAATATCGCTTTTTTGCATTTCTCTATTCGCCCATTATTTTCATAAACAGAAAAATCAAAATCATGATCAACGGCATCAATAAAAAGATCTGAGTAAAAACCTCCTATTGTTTCGGCAAAACGTGTATTTATTAACGAACCAGAAGTGATTGGCATCAGTCGTTTTTTCCTATTACTCCGATATAGAAGCAATCTATGTACTAGAGATCCTTCGATATTCTTTTTAAAATTTTCATCATTTATAGTCGGAATAATTACCGCCAAAGGTTCATTTTTATTGCCTTTTAATTTATCCTTTTCTATAAAATCACTCATGGCAACCAAATATTCTTCGCCACAGACACTGTCTTGATCCATAGTAAGCAACCAATCTTTATTTTCTCTTAATGCAATTGCCAATGCTTGGTTTAATGCCACACCTATTCCTTTGTTTTCATTATTACACATTACATGAAGATTATATTTGTAAAATTCGGTTATTAGTGAATTATTTATAGATTTAAAATTTGACGAACCATTGTCAATGATATAAATGTCAAGCTTAGGTGGCAGACTTTTCAACAATTTTATCAGTGTTATTATATCAGGATTATATGTTATTATAGACACAGCGACATTTTGCATACTAAAACTGCTTTCTTTGTGAATCGTAATACATATTCCTAATGAACATTACGGATTCTCTCATCATATGAACTTTTACAGATGTCTTCAGTTTTCCCGTTACTTTTTTCTCTTTATGCGTCACTTCCAATTCAGAATCATAATACTCTTTATAACCTAATAACCTGATAATTTCTGATATATAAGCCTCTTCACTATACATTAAACACGGAAAAGGTCTTTTCAACATTTCTATTATAATTTTTTCTGAAATAATAAAAAAACATCCATGAGCTTCTTCAATAAAGCAACTCTCAGGTTTCTCTTTTTTTCTAAATAATGATTTTAAGTAAGAAAGATAAAAATATATTTTTGCAAGATATGAGAATTTTAGAACAAACAATAGTATATCTAATTTTTCTTTTGTATGTCTCTTCATATACTGAGGATTACCATAAGATTTAGATTGCAGTTGATATATAGAAGGCCCAATGCACGCTACTTTTTCTGGATATTCCTTTATGAATAGATCAGAAATGAACGTCTCTGATTGTATTTCAATATCCGTATTACTCATTATAACCCACTTAATCATAATGTCAGGTTCATGCCGTTTAAACTCTTTATAGCCATTTAGCATTCCATTTAAATAGCCTAAATTTTTGCAAGCATCAACTACATAAGATTTTATTGCCAAGCCTTCTAACGCTTTTAACAACCTGACTTTATTCCACCCATCAGAAAAAAGATTTATATTTATAATTAAATATATTCTTTCTGCTACATCTTGTTTTGTTAACATAGCAGCATACTCTAGTACTTCCATTTCATTTGCATAACAATTGACGAGATTAACCACAAAACAACTATTAATACTCATTTCCTGAAATTCCTTTTTTCAATTCCTAAAAGCATGGCCAACTTTATTGCTTTGTTTATCATGCCAAAGCTGTTTTTATAATCCCTGAATGTTTTATTAGGCAATCTGAAGAATTCCATCAATTCTATTGTTGTAATTCCAAGTTTATCACATATAAACTCCATATCTTCTTGAGCGATGCCTTCGTCATAAGGTTGTTCAGCAATCTCTTTCAATGCTTCATCCCTAGTCATCTGTCCAGTTAAGATAAGACTTGAGAAATAGCAACGACGCTTATCATAACCAAATTTACGCGGTAGCCACCAGCCTTCATAAAATCTAGTGAAGCGATCTTCATAATGTTTGTTAGCATACTGTTCCCAGCCAAACCTATCTGAAAGCAACACTGTAGCAGCATCCTTCCTGTAGTCCACATAGTTTAAAGGCTTAACAACTTTGATTCCCTTAAAATATCGATACCAGATGCGGTATTTAAACATACTGCAAAGTGGAAACTCTTTTAATGGCCGTGTACCAAAACACCTATGAATATCACGCAGTAGCTTAACATCGTTGTAATATGTCCATTCCTGTGGGGGTTTAACACACTCTGTCGAATTATTTCCGCCAGTCATCACATATTTGAAACCATTTTTCGCGGCATAATTGCACAATGCAGAGAAGATCGCCGTGTCCTGAGGCGTATCTTGATATGGTACAGCTGATTTAAAGAAAGCCAACTGTAGGTCTTTCATTTCTTCCCAGTTTATCGTAAGAGTAACGATATCCAACCCTAACTTTTTAACAAGGTTATCAACATTATTATTGGCAACATTTAAGTTCCAACCAGTATCCACCGAAACCAGTAACGAATTAAGAGATAGCTTTTCTTTAACAACATAGGTCAAATAAGAGCTATCTGTACCTCCGCTCATACCAATGATGCAATTATATTTTTTATCGGCAGTATCACGTCTTATTTTATCAGAAATGTTAAGCAGTTCTTTACTACCTTGTTCGTCAGGATGCCAGCTTGGAAGGATAGTATTATAATAATTATCGCAAAAATCACAATGACCATTTTTATCAAATCTAATTTGCGGATCAGAAGTGTCCATAATGCAGTTAGTACAGATCCTGTACTCTAGATTATTCATTGTTTACCTCCAAAAATTCTTTCAAAAATCATTCTATGGTTCACAAATGCATCCTCAATAGCATTGTTCTCTGATTTGCCTGAGATCACAGACGCAATATGCTTATATTCATCATAGATACCCTTATCCTGCCGCAATTTGATCATAACTGCTTTGATATTCCCGTAAATCCTCATGCTAATGTAGTTGTTCAGTTCGCACACAGAACCATTGGAAAACACTCTAAGCTGTTCTTTAGGATACTTCTTGGATCCCATAGAGGTGTAGATTATGCTTGCCGCCGCACCCGAGGAAAAACGTAATGTTACGATGGCGTTATCATTCTTCGGATAAGCTTCGTTGGCAGCGTATGTGACGTCCAATGACTCCAATTTGCTGCCATCAAGGTATTGGATCGTATCCACAAAATGACATGCTTCGCCAATGATCCGCCCTCCTCCGACAGCTTCATCCTGCGTCCAGTGGTTCTCTGGAATATAGCCTGCATTAGCAATATAGTCATAAACAGCTGGAATTTTATCTGTGGACAACATCTCCTTTATTTTATTAACCAGAGGTGAATAGCGTCTGTTCATACCGCAAAAAAGCTCACCGTTAGATGATCTATACGCCGACTCGATATGCTCCAGTTCATCAAGCGTTAGACACAGCGGTTTTTCACAATACACATGCTTGTTAGCTTCCAACGCTTCAAGGATGAACTTCGCATGGGTATTATGGTTGGTCGAGATAATTACAAGATCAATCTCTGGATCATCAATGAGTCTCCTGTACTCGTTAGTTATATATTCAAAGTAAAAAGAACTCGACGCCTGCGCTGCACCAATACCACCAGTACTAGCAAGAGCTTTAAGCTCGTATAGCCCTGTACTCTGCATAATCGGGAGTAGGGTATTTCTAGAAAAATTACCGGAGCCAATAAGTCCGACTCGAATTTTGCCGCCAATTATTTTTTTTGCGGAGTTTGTAATGACTGGTGTCCATTTTTTATCGCGTTCTGGATACTGGAGAAGTACACCAATATAGCGCTCATGATTCGTGTTAGTCGTGATCATCTCATACGCCCTGGCAGCTTCCTCGAATGGAATAACATGTGTGATGAGATCGGTAAAATCAGCTCGGCCCTCGCTGATGAGCCGGACAAACTCTTCGATATTTCGACCTTCAGTAAAGCGTACATGGCCAATGGGGTAGTCCACACCATTGTCTTCATAACTAGGATCATACCGTCCTGGACCATATGATCGAGCAATTGTGAATGTCAATTCTTTCGCGTAATAGGGGCGGCGATCAAGATTCATCTGAGTGACACCAATCATGCAGATAATGCCACGGTCACGGGCAATATCGGCTGCTAGGTCCATAGGGGAATTGGAATCTGTGGCAGCAGTAATAATGACCTTATCGACACCATTACCTTTTGTGAGCGACCTGGTCATGTCAGCAGCGTTTTCACTGTTGGAATTTATAAATGCTTTAAGACGTGTTCCAGGTAATCGCTTATCGGTGATATCATATGCAATGACATCACAGCCATAAGCATTGAGTATACGGGCTGTAATGTGACCAACCAAGCCAAGTCCTATAACTGCCACCGTTTCTCCTGCTATGATATTTGCCTGGTGGATACCCTGCAAGGCGATACCACCAAGCGCGCACATTGCATATTGGCGATAATCGTTGAGCCCTTCCGGCAATTTAGCGATTAGGTTTCGGTTTACGCGGTTGACTTCCGCGTGATAAGCTTGACCTACCATAGCGACACGGTCATCTTCCACAATATCAGTCACTCCGCGCCCGCAGGCCACCACAGTTCCCACACCAGAATAGCCCATAGGCATAGGCTCAGCCAAGCGAGTGAGAGCTACATCCAAAGTTGTAAGAATGCCATCCGTAGACATTTTTTCAATAATTTTCCGTGCTTGATCGGGACGTGCCAGAACCTTTTGTACAAGATTCTTTCCTCCAAAAGAGGTAAGTCCGCGCTCTGTGCCAGCACTGACAACGGTATATTCCGTCTCTACGATTACATAGTTATCTTTTACGATAGGTGAAGGCGTATCTATAATTTTTACTGAGCCATCATTGACCATCATAAACAGCTGTTTCATCTGGTATCTCCTCACTCACAGCGTATATATATTCGGCAAAGTGCATATTTTTCTGGTATCGAGGATGATTTTACCTCTCAACATTTCCATCTTTTCGCGAATTTCGCTATGCCCAACAAGAATTACCACCATATCGACATCTCTCAGAAAGGCTTCGAATTCGTGATATTGATTAGCGACAACATCGCATTTTACCCACGGGTCATATATTTTTATACCACTAGCCAGATGCTTTTTCATACAATCAAGCATTTGCAAAGTCGGACTTTCACGGATATCGTCAACATCTTCTTTGTATGTAAGGCCGTATAAGCCAACACGGGAGACATCATTAAGCCCCGTCTCTCTCATTATGTCATGGATGCGTTCAAGGACAAATTCCGGCATGGAATCGTTTATTTTGCGAGCGGCTAGTATAATGTTTGCCAAACCAGGGTAGTTACCTACAAGAAACCATGGGTCAACAGAGATACAATGCCCGCCAACTCCAGGGCCTGGGCTGAGTACATTCACACGTGGATGCTTGTTGGCAATGCGGATTATTTCATATACATCCATATTATCACTGCGGCAAATCTTGGCAAGCTCGTTGGCGTAAGCAATGTTGATATCACGAAAGGTATTTTCGACCACTTTTGTCATTTCTGCTGTGCGGATATCTGTAGTAACTATCTCTCCTTCACAGAATGAAGCATATATTTTTTTTACCTTCTCTGCTATTTTAACATCATCCGCACCGACTGTACGGGCATTGTGCTTAAGCTCATAGACCATATTACCAGGAATGATGCGTTCAGGCGCATGAGCCAGGTGGATGTCTCTGCCGGTGACAAAACCACTTTTCTCTACAATGGGACGGATATACTTCTCAACGGTGCCGGGAGATACCGTGGATTCAAGAACGACAGTCGCGCCCTTGGGACAGACCTTCATAATTTCTTTGACGGCCATGACCACATAACGCGCGTCAAGCTTCTTGCTTCGTTTGTCATAGGGCGTTGGCACGGCTACGATGTATATATCCGTTTTCTGGTATTCATGCGAAAACTTTATCCCAACGTTGACCGCAGCTTTAAACAGTTCATCAAGACCACGCTCTTCAAAGGTTGTATGTCCAGTATTAAGCTGAGTAACCAGTTCTTTGTTGTAATCCGTACCAACGACTTCCATACCATGAGACGCAAGCATAAGGGCAGTTGGTAGTCCAATGTAACCAAGACCTATTACGTTGATCATCCGTTATTCTCCTTATCGCTATCTATAAAGTTAATGTGTGTTTCAAAGACGCATTTTCTATCTGTGATTTTCTGTTTTACCATGACACAACTGATTTTTTCTAATTCGTAATAATGGGAACTCATATACGACGAACATAACGAGAGATCCCCGTTTACCCGTACATCACATAAATGTTTTTTATCGCGCATTAGGCGGAATCCACCCTCTCTGACCGAGATATCGCATGGCGAATGGAAAAAGAGCGTGGCTTCGCCTTCGATATCCGTTTCAACGGAATCGAAAATTACATAGCCGTTCTCTTCTATTTTTATGTCTCTTTTATGGAAATAACTGCCATTTCTAGCGGATAATGTTCCAGAAAAGTATTTATCATTCATGTTAAATTTTGTTCGTTTTGTCCAGTTGTATATTAAGAAGGCTCCATCTGAATCCATCTGATCCAGATCATTGATCATCAGGACATTGTGCGAAGCGGTTCGCGCCAGAGACTTCCCTGATGCGTCTGCGTAAGAATAGGTGCCTCCGTCACAAAAAATATTGACGCCCTTGTACCATAAATCCATATGCAGCTGATCCATATGCCCTGGTCTACTTTTATAGTTTTGAAGATATGTTACGAGGAAGCTCTCTCCCGAACGCAGTATGTAGTAACCCGACATATCGTAAGATACGCTTTTGCGTTCGGGAGCCATTATTGGGAAGTCGGTCTTGCCGACAAACCACAATAGTTCTTCATCATAATCTCCGGCCTTATATAATCTGCTGCCAGCCGCGGCGGCATATACCGTGTTTATAACAGGGCGATAGTCTCTGTAATCCTGTGAGGCAACAGGGAAAATCAGGGCTCCGTCATTAGATCCGTAATTCGGTACATAACCATCCTCGTTTTGCATCATAAAAAGCAACTGGGCGCTGTTTTTTATAATCTCATTTGCCTTTTTAGATAAGTAATGGCCCGTCTTTGGTGCGATGCTGAACAGGCATTCCATCAACTGAAGCACAAGCCTCTGATAGTTGGAAGAAAACTGCTTATATCCGCCATCCGCATAGAACTGATCTGAAATCGTCTCTTCAAGCAAGGCATACATTTCCGCGACCTTTTTATCGTCCTCGCAGCACCAAGCGCCGATAATCTGCCCTGTTATCTCGGATATCGTATGGTTATTTTTTATGCACCTTCGGGCATAGAAGAAGTTCGAAAGTATTTTCTTGTAGCTGTCTTTTACAATAGTCCCGACATTGTTTTTCAACTCTGAAGATGCCATTCCAGCCTCTTTGAAGGCTAAATAGACGATGAGAATATTGATCATCCTGATGGCGCATTCCTGCCCACACTTATAATTTATGCCATAGGAGTAGGAGTTGTCTTTCAGCCAGCTCTTGACATGAGCGGCGAAGGCTTCAAAGTATTTGACGTCGCCGGTAAGCAAAAAGGCACGTACCAGACAGTAGCCATGAGTAAATCTCGACGCTTCCCATATTACCTTGATATCCCCTCTGTTCGGATCAAAATCAGGCAGTTTGTACCATTTTGAATCTTTGGGGCTGGACATTTTTGTAACGGGAGAATAATGCCAATCAATCGGATTCTTGTAATCGAAGTTATGGCAGGAGAAGGCGAATAAAACGCCTGATAAGGCGTTGTCCGCACGGGAGATTATCTCTTTCTGCTTCTCTATAGGCAGTTTCTTAAGAAAATCTTTTATGGCGTCAGTTTTTATCTCAAAGATATCTATACGCGATACCGCTGCATTATGTTCAAAGAATCTTTCGGCAAAGGGCAGCAGCCGGAGGCTCTTTAGTTTTAGGCTATAGAGCGACCGATTCAGCAACCAGCAGGCACCATATTCTTTTATGACGAGCTGTAGGATGTTTTTCATCTTACAGTTACCCCGACGCTCTCAAAGACTTTGATAAGTTTGCCTGTCAATACGGAGAAATCAAAATCCTGAGCCCCTAGACCGGCGTTATCCACCATTTTCTTGTATTCTTCACAGGGCATATTCTTTATCTTTAATATTGCTAAAGCCAAACATTCCGCCGTATTTTCAGACAGAGAGATGCCGCATTGATAGCGGTCAATTATGCAGTAGCCCATTTTTACCGTGGAAATCACAGGCTTTTTGCTGGCCATGTATTCAAACAGTTTATTGGAGCTGTTGCCCCTGCCCCAGTTAAACTTTGTTTGTGAATAATTTAGAATGTTAACGGATGACTTTGATAAGATGTACGGGATGTACTTCTTTTCTACAAAGCCCTTAAAAATGACGTTGTCTATTTTTTCGTCCACGACACGTTTTTTGAGACGTTCAAGGTCACTGCCGTCGCCATAGATGAGAATTTTTATGTTGGGGGCGTCTTTTTTTATAATCTTTGCCGCGTCCACAATACATTCAACGTTGTTTACCGGCCTTATGGCGCCGGCATACACCACCTTAAATGACGCGTCATTAAGGTCATTGTCATGCAGAACGTTTTCTTCCATGTTTTGATAAAAGGACTGCAGGTTGACGCCATTGTTTATATAATGACATTTATGCAGGTCGACAGGGCCGCCGTGATTTTCATCCCAACCCATTTCTTTTATATAATCAACATCTCCCTCTTTCGTGAAGATGATGGCGTCTGCGTTTTTGTATATCCATTTTTCTCCTGCAAGAAGTATTTTGCCGGGAAGGCTTTCTTTTTTCAGTTTGCCAAAGGAGAAGATAGCTTCGGGCCACAAGTCCCTGATCTCCGCTACGCAGGGGACGGAGAATTTCCTTGCAATCAGAATACCAGCTACACATGTCAAAGGATGTACGCTTGAAGCCAAAATAACATCTGGAGTACCAAAACGAGAGGCAACAGGCTTAACGATTCGTAATAAATTGAAAAAAAACGACATCATGTTCTTTATTCGCGAAAATCCGTTTCCTTTATTATATGGAGATGTTTTTACATATACAAAGGGAACTTTTTCAGAATTCTCTATTATATATTTGCCCTGCTCAATCTTAACATCATTGCCGTTAAAATGAGATACATTTGACGCAAAGACAATTGAAGCAAAACCTGCTTTTTCCAGACCTAAAGCAAAGTAAAAATGTCTTAGTGAAGGTCCTTGTGAAGGAGTATTAGCATAATGGTTAAAAATCCAGATGTTTTTCATCACTTTATTTTTCTGGCAGGCACACCAACATATGTGCCAGGGATTCGCAGATCATTAATAACAACCCCGTTAGCGCCAACGACAATATCGGAACTTATGTTGATACATGGAAGAACAGCGGAATTTACTCCTAAGAACGAACCATCTTCCATCTGCACACCACCAGCAAGATGACAGCCTGGTGCGATATGACAAAAATTTCCAATACGGCAGTCGTGGTCAATCGAAGCTGATGTATTGATTATTGTATGAGCGCCTATAACTGTATCGGGCTGAATAACCACACCTGCAAATATCACAGACCCTTCCTTTATGGTTACAGACTTATGAATCCACGCATGAGGGTGAACCAATGTATCCCAGCGCACATTTACAAAATTTTTGCTGATATTGCGGCGCACTTCGTTGTTTCCGATAGCAATGACGGCTGAAATGTTCTGTTTATCCGGAAGTGATACTATTGGCCCTGTGATGGGAATGTCCCATAGTTTTGTCCCCCACAGTTTCTGGTTGTCGTCAAAGATCCCCAGGCATTTTCTCCCCTGTTCCTCAAGCAGAGCGATAATAACTTTGGCATGACCACCTGCGCCTATGATATATATATCTTTATCTTGCGGCATAGCCGTCACTTCCTTTAAACAGCGGCATCGTCGCTTCGCCTTCGGCGCTTATTCCCTCATGTTTCAGTACTTTTTGTATCGTCATGAGGATGATCTTCATGTCCAGCAGGAACGACCAGTTGTCTATGTACCAGATGTCGTTCTTGAATTTTTCTTCCCACGTTATCGCGTTGCGTCCATGTATCTGCGCCCAGCCGGTTATGCCTTGCGGAACATCAAGACGTCGTTTCTGGTCTTTGTTATATAACGGCACGTATTCCAGTAGTAACGGCCTCGGCCCTACAAGGCTCATTTCCCCCTTCAAGACGTTTATGAGCTGCGGCAGTTCGTCTATGCTCGACGAACGTATTTTTTGTCCCAGCGGCGTCAGTCTTTCCGCATCTGGCAGGAGCTCTCCGTTTTTGTCTTTTGCGTCGGTCATCGTCCGGAATTTATATAGTTTGAACGGCTTTCCCTCTTTTCCTGCTCTCATTCTGTTGAAGAAAACAGGGCATCCCATTTCTCTGGTTATTTTGTATGCCGTCCACAGCAATATTGGTGAGAACACCAATATCCCGATGGCAGCTCCGCTGATGTCGAATATTCTTTTTAATATCCTCTGAAATGGTTTGTCTCTCGTCATTTTATTTTGAGAGGCACTCCTTTAGGGATTTTATTACCCAGTCCTGTTCTTCCTCGGTCATCGCAGAAGCAGAGGGCAGGCAGATACCGGTGTTGAAGAGGTTGTCGGATACGCTTCCATTTTCACCTTCATCATGCGTGAAGTATTTGCTTCCGGCAAAGTACGGCTGGAGGTGCATCGGTTTCCATACAGGACGGCATTCTATGTTTTGTTGGTTCATGTAGTTGATTATGTCCATAAAGTTTTTCCCCGTCGACGGGGCTACCGTAATTGCCGTCAGCCATTGGATGGAGTGGCATTTGGGTGCTTCAGGCATGAATGATATGCCGTGGGTATCGGACAGCTCTTTTTTGTATGTCGCGTAAATTTCACGCCTTCTTGCGATACGCTCTTCAAGATGGAGCATCTGTCCGCGTCCGACGGCAGCGAGCAGGTTGCTCATCCTGTAGTTGTAACCTATTTCCGTATGTTCGTACCATGGGGCGCTGTCACGTGCCTGTGTCGCCCAAAAACGGGCCTTTTGGATGTATTCTTCGTCGTCGGAGAGGAGCATCCCGCCGCCTGAGGTGGTTATTATCTTGTTGCCGTTGTATGAATATATTCCGACTTTTCCAAAGGAGCCGCACATCTTTCCGTAGTATGACGCGCCAAGCGCCTCCGCAGCGTCTTCAAGTATTGGGACACCATATCTATTGCAGATCGCGCAAATCTCATCCATCTTAGGCGGCTGCCCGTAGAGTTCGGCCACGATGACGCATTTGGGCATTTTGCCGGTTTTTACGGCATCGTCAAAGGCCTTTTGTAGAGCGACGGGAGACATGTTCCATGTATCTTCGTCGGAATCGATGAAGACAGGCGTAGCTTTTTGGTAGACTGCCGGGGCGACGGAGGCGATAAATGTCAGGGTGGAGCAGAATACCACGTCACCGGCCTTGACGTCCAGCAACCGTAAACCTAGATGGATTGCCGCACTGCCACATGAGAGGGCAAGCGCCGCTTTTACTCCGGTGTATTCCGCAGTTTCTTTTTCAAAGGCATCTACATGGGGACCAAGTGGCGCTATCCAGTTAGAATCAAACGCCTCTTTGATGAAATTCAGCTCGTCTCCGCTCATATGGGGGTATGAGAGCAGGATTCTTTTATCCGGTCTGCTGATTTCTTTCGTGACGCAATGTGTTTTATAATCCAGCATTAAAATCCACTCTTTCCTAATTCTTCTGTGTCGCTATCTGCCACATACTGATTCCATAATACTGGCCGATGAGTGCCATCTGACCGGCTAGTATATTTATTATCTGTGGTAATTCATCCAGACTCGTCTTACGCAGGAATCTACCTATCTTTGTTATATACGCATCAGGGTTAGCCAGAAGGTGCGTCGGCATATCCTTTGGTGTATCTATTCTCATGGTACGGAATTTATAGATGTAAAAATGTGATTTATGTATGCCGATTCGTTTTTGCTTAAAAAATATGGGGCCGGGAGTATCCAGCTTTATCAGCAGAGCTATTGCAATCAGTACTGGGGAGAGCAGGACAACAGCACTCAGCGCTAGGACAAAATCCATAACGCGCTTGGTTACGATATAAATATGTGAGCTATTATCAGCCATCTGTACCTCGCACCCCAACGTCAATATTATTACCAATTTCGTTTTCACAGGCCGCCAATAAAAATACCGTTGACCCTATACTATTTTAGTCTCGGATATTCTAACATAGATTATAGCTTTTACGTAGTCCAGTTCAAGTATCTTTCTTTTTTTATTTTCCACAAAATTCGTCATTTTGATAAGGCTACCTTTTTGCCACGAATATTTACTCATAAGTTAAGCTGGCCACGGTATAACGTTTTATTTTTTCACGCAATAGTTTGTTAAATTTTACCGTACACGCACATTATGTTTTCTGCCTTTGGATAGCAGAAAGTAATCCTCTTTGGTTATGCCTTTTGTTTTTGCGTAGTCTCTATCCCCAGACCGAGTATCTCCTCTTTCAGCGAATCTCCGGATAATTCTCCACTCGCCGCGTTAAGGAGGATGGCGCTCACCGTCGGCAAGATGCTTTCCGCCTCCGGCGTCAGCTTGCTTTTGAATATTTTCGCATGTCCCGTCGTATCCACGTGGCCGGGGTCGTAGAATAGCTCCTCGTAGAGTTTTTCACCCGTGCGGATACCGGTATATTTTATCTGTATATCTTTGTGCGGTTCATAGCCGTGCAGGCGAATGAGGGTTTCGGCCATGTCGGAGATGTTAACCGGCTCGCCCATGTCTAAGACAAAGAGTTCGCCCCCATCGCCCATCGCGCCGGCCTGGAGCACGAGGCTGACGGCCTCGGGGATGAGCATGAAGTAGCGTTTCATCTGCGGGTGGGTGACGGTAACGGGACCGCCCTCGGCTATCTGGCGCTCAAATTTCGGCACGACGCTGCCGCGGCTGCCGAGAACGTTGCCGAAGCGCACGGCCATGTATTTAGTCCGGGGGTATTCCTGCTGTACGGAGAGCAGCAGGCGCTCGGCGGCGCGCTTCGTCGCCCCCATCACGCTTGTGGGGTGCACCGCCTTATCGGTGGAGATCATCACGAAACGCTCCACGTTATACCTGCCGGCGAGCGTGGCGATGTTCCAGGTGCCATAGGCGTTGACGCGCAGCGCCTCGCGCGGGTTGTCCTCCATCAGCGGCACATGTTTATGCGCCCCCGCGTGGAATACGACCTGCGGCGCGAACCGCTCGAATATCGACTTCATCGTCGTTTCGTCGGCGATATCGGCGATTATCGGAATCACCGGCACGGTGTTGCCACACTCGGCAAGGGATTCCATCAGCAGATAGATCGACTGTTCCCCGTGGCCAAGGGCCAGGAGCTTTTCCGGCTGGCGCGCAAGCAGCTGGCGGCATATCTCGGAGCCGATGGAGCCCCCGGCACCGGTGACAAGCACGGTTTTGCCGCCTATCAGCGATTTGATGTTTTCATCGTCAAGTTTTATCGGCTCACGGCGCAGCAGGTCCTCCAGGTTGACTGAGCGCAGACGGCTGACGTTCACCTGTCCGTCCGCAAGGGTGAGCAGGCTGGGAAGCACACGCACCGTCACCTTTTCTTTACTCAGTATCTCGACATATTCTCTCATCTGCGCGCCGGTAGCCGAGGGGATCGCGATCAGCACCGTATCGACCGCGCAGCGTTTTATTAGTGTGGAGATATCCTGTTTGCCGCCCAGCACCTTAAGCGAGGCCACGGTCATGTTGCGCAGATTCGGGTCGTCGTCGATGAAGCCGACGGGATACATCACCGAGGAATTCCGCAGAAGGTCGCGCGCAAGTATAGTTCCGGCCTCGCCGGCTCCCACAATGAGCACGCGCTGTTCGGGCATATTGTGGGCGTTGCGGCTGACGAGCGCCAGACGCCAGACGGCCCGCGTTCCCGTCAGAAGGATGAAGGCGATCAGTATAAAGATTAGGAACGACGACCGCGGCACGCCAACCACCCGAAATGTGCTGTTGAAGGCGAGGAATACGCAGACACCGATCCAGTACCAGCTGGAAAACCGCGCATATTCTTCTATGCTGGCCCGCGGCCACATTACCGTATATGTCTGTCCCGCGAAGAGCGAGGCAAGGATGATGATGGAAAATACCGCCGCCGTGACCAGAAAATCGTTAACATACCGCCCCTCAAGCAGGTATGAGAGGCGCAGCGCGTAACCAGTGAAGACGGCAACTATTAAAGATAAAAAGTCGACCAGCAGCACGCGTCTGTTGCGCATGCCGAACCATAATACTATTGAGAGTATCTTTCGGTAGAACGGCCCAGTCGTTGCCATCTTTATCCTCCTCTTAAATTAGGAACGCAGCAGCATCCTCAGGCGTTTCTTTTTCTCCGCCGTGGCGGCGTCTTCGTCAGAGGATTTCCAAAAATGACGCGCAAAGGCGAGCATCACAGCACAAAATAACCCCAACAGCGCCGATAATACCACAATTTTACCACGTCCCTGCGGCGCCTTTTCATCGGGCAGCGAAGCGGGCGAAATAAGCTGTATCACCATTGGGCTCTTGTCTTTTATTTTACGGTTTTCGTCATATTGGGTCAACATAGTATACAGGTCCAGCAGCGAAGTGATCTTTGGACTGCCGCCATCAGATGATTTTTTCTCTATCTCATTGATTTTTTTCTTGATCGTCCCTTCAAGGTAGGCGTCTTTGTTGGAAACCGTAGCGGTGATCCCCATCTCTTCGAGCGTGCCAACTGTCTTGTTGTAGATGAAGCCGGCCATCTTCATTGCCGTCTCCGGTTCGGAGGCATCTACTTTGAGCGTGATGACACTGTTTTTATCAATGTCCACTTTTATATCTTTTTCGAGCTCTCTTCTCGCGGTGATCCGCGACTGCGAGCCGCCACCCCTTGTCTTCAGCAGGCCAAATTCGTCGATCACGACGTCAAGCGTGGCGTTGCTCAAGATAACGCCGCCAACAATATTGCCCGGCATCTGTACCGCGAAGTCCCCGTTATCCAACACGGACGACGTAAGCGGCATCATCTGGACTTCGCTGCTGTATTTTGGCTCCGTAAGGAAGAACGCGTAAAGAAGCCCCGCCAGAGTAAAGAGCAGCACCGTTCCGATAATCAGCTTTTTCTGTTCGGCAAGGACTATAAGTATATCCAGTATGGACATTTCCTCATCACAATTTTCCGGATATAATTCCTGTTCGCTAGAATAATTACTCATATCAGACCTCCGCAAGATGTTATGCCTACAAGTATGCTTCAATACTTGACAGATTAATCTTTAAGTTGCGGCGAAAAACACAACTTGAGTATTGTAGCACACTATATGCGGATATTGTAGCTTATATAATTTAATATAACAGTAAAAAGTACTTACCCGAGATAAGCCAGCAGCGCGCCTCCCGCGAGCACGGAGCCGATCTGCCCCGCGACGTTGGCGCCGACGGCGTGCATCAGCAGGTGGTTGCTGGGGTCGGCCTTCTGTCCCAGCCGCTGGATGGTGCGCGCGGACATCGGGAAGGCCGATATCCCCGCCGCCCCGATCATCGGGTTGATGCGCTTATCTTTCGGCAGGAAGAGATTCAGCAGCTTCGCGGTGAGCACGCCGCCCGCGGTGTCCAGCACGAAGGCGACAAGCCCCATCGCGATTATCACGAGAGTATTCACGTTGACGAATTTTTCACCCGTCATCGTCGCGGCGATCGCAAAGCCCAAGAGTATTGTCACAATATTTGCCAGCTCGTTCTGCGCGGCGTTGGAGAGACGGTCGGTGACGCCGCTGACGCGCAGCAGGTTGCCGAACATGACAAAGCCGAGCAGTGAGACGGAGGCGGGGGCGACGATACCGCCGAGAATGGTTATGAGTATCGGGAAGAGTATCAGCATGCGGCGTGACACCGGCCGGTCGGCGTAGGGCATCTTCATGCAGCGCTCGTTCTTGGTGGTGAGGGCCAAAATCACCGGCGGCTGAATGAGCGGCACAAGGGCCATGTATGTATAGGCCGCCACCGATATCGGTCCCAGCAGGTTAGGCGCGAAACGCGTCGATACATATATCGAAGTCGGCCCGTCCGCGGCGCCGATGATACCGATCGAGGCCGCCTCGTAGATATCATAGCCAAAGAATAGCGCGAGGCCCATGGTGAGGAATATACCCATCTGCGCGGTAAGGCCGAAGAGGAACATCTTCGGGTTTGCCAGCAGCGGCGTGAAGTCGCACATCGCGCCAACGGCGATCAGGATCAGCAGTGGCATGATCTCCGTGGCGATACCGATCTTGAAGAACATCGAAAGCGCCCCCTCGATGAGCTTGCCGCCCGCGATCTGGTCTATCGCGGAAGAAAGGGGAAGGTTCACAAGTATCGTCCCAAATCCCATCGGCAGCAGCAGATTCGGCTCAAACTCCTTTTTGACCGCCAGATAGATCAGCAATCCGCCGACTCCCATCATCACAAGGTTTTGCCACGTTACCGCCTCAAATGTGTGGATGAAGAAATCCATTCTCCGCTCACGTCTCCTTAATATTTTTCTGTATCGCACACTATATCACAAAAGAGGCAAAAGTGAGCCGCCCATCTCACGCACCATGTAAAAAAATAGTGTACAATATATCAGGTGTACAGGGAGGGTCTGCCGATGCCGTTATGGGGTTTTCTGCTCAGTTTTCTTGCCGCCGCGATGTGGGCTGCTTCGCCCATTATGGTCAACTATGGCCTCGCGATCTCAAAGTGTTCGATACACGAAGTAAATCCCTTCCGCGCCGTTGTCTTTTTTGTCACTTCGCTCATCATCGCGCTGATATACAACGGCGGACACATAACGCCCGTCACCTCGCCGCTGATCTATTTCTATCTGTTTGCCGGCGTCTCGGCCGGTTATCTGCTCGGAGACCTCTTTTACTTCATCGCCATCCGTGAGATCGGCGTAAGCCTCGCTGTGCCGATAGCGAACGGCTACCCGATACTGGTGATCTTCACCTCCTGGATACTTCTAGGTGAGCCAGTGACGATGAAGCTGCTCTGGGGCGTCTTCGTTGTGGTCTCAGGCATATTGCTGCTCCGCTTCGGCGGAGAAAAGATCAAGGAGACAAACGACGCGGCGGCGGCGCTCCATAATAAGCGCAGGCTGATGAAGGGCTTTGCCTTCGCCATTGCCGCCGGATGCTTCTGGGCCCTATCCGCGCCGATGACGAAGCTTGTAATCATCACCTCAGAACTCGGCCTTGTCGAAGTCACCTTCTATCGCTCCCTCGCCTTTCTCGTAATCTCCGTCGTCGCGCGCATCGTCACCGTAAAATACCGCCCCGCGCTGACGATCCCGCTGCGGAGCGTCCGGCCCACAGCAGCCATATACTTTGCGGGGGCGGCCTTCGTCGGCCTCTGCCTTGGTTCCATCGTCTACGCGACCTGTCTTGTCGTGATGCCGGTGGCGATCGTGACGGCTATCACGGCCACAAGTCCACTCATCGCCGCGCTCTTCGGCCACTTCGCCCTCAAAGAGCGGCTTTTGAAACTGCAGTGGACGGGGATCGTCCTTATAATCGCCGGCTCCGTCGCCGTGGGGATATAGGAGATGATCTTCCCGAACGCGCTGCGCGCGCTTAACAGCAGAAACTACCGCCTCTTCTTCGCCGCCCAGACCGTCTCTATGACAGGGCTCTGGATGCACCGCGTCGCCGTCGGCTGGCTCGTCTTCCGCCTCACCGACTCCAACAGCGCCCTCGGCCTCATGGACTTTGTCGCTTCGCTGCCGATATGCCTGCTATCGCCCTTCGCGGGGGCGGTTATCGAGCGGCTTGATTTGAGAAAAACGCTGTTCTATTTACAGGCGGGCTGTATGTGTATCGCCTTCACGCTCGCTTTCCTCACGCTCACAGAGCTGATCTCCTTCAGGCTCGTAATAATCCTCGCCGTTTCTCGCGGTATGCTTGATGCATTCGAGCTGCCGACGCGCTACTCCCTCGTCTCTTACATGGTGGACAGTAAGGACGACGTCGCCAACGCCGTCGCGCTGAACTCGACGCTCTTTAACACCGCGCGCATGATCGGGCCGACGGTCGGCGGATTCGTAATCCACGCCTTCGGCGAAAGCTTCTGCTTTCTCTCCAACGGCTTCTGCTACCTGACGACCCTTGGGGCGCTGCGCATGATGAGGATGAAAAAGCCCCCCATCGGCAAGACCGGCGGCGAGAGTCACCCGCTGCGCGATACCTGGGAGGGCATCAAGATGGCGCGCCGCTTCGCGCCCTACCGCTACTTCCTCACGCTGATCACGATCACGGGATTCTTTTCCTTCCCTACGATCATCCTCATGCCGGCAATGGCTAAGAGCGTCCTGCACGGCAACTCTAAGACCCTTGGGCTGTTGCTGATGGGGGTAGCCATCGGCGCGCTGGCGGGCTCCCTGCTGATGGCCTCGCGCAAGACCACCGCCGACTACTCCTGGTGGTGTACGCGCACCTGCCTCGGCTTCGGCCTCTCGGTGATGCTCTTTTCGCTGTCGCGCAGCATCCTCTTCGGCATCATCCTCGCCGTGCCAGTAGGCTTCTGCATGGTCACCTGCACCATCGCCTGCAACACACTGATGCAGACCATGAGCGGCGACGCGAGCCGCAGCCGCATCATGGCCCTCTACACACTCGCCATCGTCGGCATCCCGCCCTTCGGCAGCCTGTTGTCGGGTAAGCTCGGCGACATCGTCGGCACCGCCTGGGCGCTGTTCATCTGCGGGATATTCTGCACCGTGGCCGCCTATTACTACATGAAAAAGATAGATAAGGTAAGCTATCAAATACTGCGTGCGCTGAAGCGCGAGGGGGCACTATGAGTTCTAATTCATCAAATTACCGGTCGGTGCTGATCGCCGACATGACGCTGGTCCTGGTCGCATTCATCTGGGGCGCTGGGATTCCGCTCTCCGCGGTGCTCGCGCGGGGGCTGACCCCGCTTTGGGCAGTGGCGCTGCGAATGCTGATCGCCGCCTTTTTCCTCATCCTGATGTTTCCAAAGACGATATTGACCTCTACGCGGCGCGACTGGGGGATATCCCTTATACAGACCTCGATACTGACCTGCGTATTCGTCTCGCTCACCTTCGGTCTCGTCTACAGCACGGCAAGCAAGCAGGCATTCATCGGCGGCCTCAACGTCATTCTGGTGCCAGTCTTCGTCTGGATACTCTATAAGGTGCGCCCCTCCGGCTGGCTCTTCGCGGGAGCGGGAGTCACCACCGTCGGACTGCTCGTCATGGGCTTCACTCCGGGAATGGAATTTAACTTCGGCGACCTGCTGTCCTTTATAATGGCGATATTCTACGCGGCGCAGGTGCTCGGCGCCGATTACTGCGCGCGGCGAGTCGAGCCGACACGGCTCGTGGCGCTGCACATCATTATGCTCGCGGTAATACTCGCCGTACTCGCGCTTATCTTTGAGCCGATCCCGAATCCGCTGACCTTCAGCAAAAAGATCTGGGCCTCGCTGCTCTGCGTCTCGCTCTGCAACACCATCCTCTGCTTCATCCTCCAGTTCCGCGCCCAGAAAAAGACCAGCGCCACCCACGCCGCGGTAATATTCTCCCTTGAGGGCCTCTTCGGCTACATCCTCGCCGTCGCCAGCGGCCAGGACCCCTTCCATCTCCAGGGCGCGCTAGGCGGTGTCCTCATCATCGTCGGTATGCTCATCACAGAGCTTGAGGGCTTCCTAAAGGCAAGGCGCGAACAAAAGGAGCCGGCAACGGAATAGTAAGGAGCGATAAACACAATACGCCGCATAGGTCTCTATTGACGTGCGGCAGAATAAATCACGGTTTAGCACAGGTTTTTGGCGCCCTCTGTGAGGGAGCTGGCTCGGCGATCTTTTCGCCGAGACTGAGGGAGAGTTGACCTTCGGTTCTCCCGCGGCTTCTGCCGCGGGCTCTGTATGGCGCGGGAACCGCGCCATACAGAGCAACACTCCTTCCGTCAGCCGCCAAAAACAGGCGGCCGACACCTCCCTCAGAGAGGGAGGCTAAAAGGGCAAAGTCAAAAGCTAAACCGTAATTTATCTTTTTACCTACCAAAGGGAATCGGCGTTTAGACGTGCTGATGACGACGCGAAATAAGGCCGGAAAACCGCAGGCGCACTTTGGTGCGTCGAGGATTTTCCGGCCTTGTTGAGCTAAGTCAGCGGCGCGTATAAACGCCGATTTCCGGTGATTTAGAATAGAGACGCCCAATAGGCAAAGTAGTCGGTCGCTATCCCCAGTCCGGCCGCAACCAATATCACTCCGGACACCGTTTTGATGACCTTCCCGTTACGCCGCAGCCACTGGAATATCCCCTTTATCCTCGTAAAGAAGAGCGCCGCGAGGATATACGGGATGCCGAGTCCCATCGAGAAGACAAAGAGATAGAATATCCCCTCGCCCACCGTCTTGCCGTTGCCGGCGAGCATCAGCGCCGAGCCGAGGAAGGGACCAAGGCAGGGCGTCCAGCCAAGCGAGAAGGCTCCGCCGAAGAGCAGCGCGCCGACAAAACCGCTCTGCTTGACCTTCACGTCAAGCTTCTTCTCAACATCGAGGAAACCGATATTGAAGACGCCGAGAAAGTGCAGGCCGAAGATCATGATCACGATGCCGCTCACACGCTGCAGCAGCAGCCGGTGGTCGTTAAGTATCGCGCCGAGAGAGGTCGCCGTCGCGCCCATCGCCATAAAGATGAGCGTGAAGCCGGCGACAAAACCAAGCGTGTTTATGACGCTCGCGCGCTTGCCCTTCTCCGTCTCCGCCGCGAGGTACATCAGGTAAACGGGCAGCATCGGCAGCATGCAGGGGGATATGAATGCCAGGAATCCCTCCAGAAAGAGGAGGGGCAGTTCACCCGCCATGTTATTTTTTCGCCTCTTCCACCAGCTTCATGACGGCGGCCTTTGTCGTGCCGCCCTGTATCTGGCCCGTAAGTTTACCCTCTCTGTTGATGACGAAGGTGCTCGGGATATAGCGGATGCCGAAATACTCCGCAAGCTCCTGATCGCTGTCGAGCAGCACCGTCATCGTGTAGCCGGTCTCCTTGATAAAATTCTCGACCTTCGACTTCGTCTCGCGGCGGCCGTCCGTCATATTGACGGCCAGCAGCACGGCGTCGCCGGATTTTTTAAACTCCTTGCTCATCTCGTTAAACTCCGGCATCTCATTGCGGCAGGGAGGGCACCAGCTGGCCCAGAAATTGAGCACTACGACCTTGCCCTTGAACTGATTCAAGGAGACATTTTTGCCGGAAAGATCCTTCAGCGTGAAATTCTCTACCTGCGAGCCGTTGCCGAGGGCAAAGGCCGAGGTGGCGAATACAGAGGCGACTGTCAGCGCGAGAAACAGAAGCAGAAATTTTTTGTACATTACAACCATCTCCGTTTTTCATTTTTTGTGGAGCCATTATATAACATATATGTATTTTTTAAAAGTACAGATATCATATTATTAAAATTTTCTCCTTTTATTTTTGCTTATTGACATTGGAGTACAAAAAATGCTACATTTATAAAAATTGTTTTGCTTTTATCTTGGTTGGGGGGAATAGTATTGCCGTTCTACAAAATCAAATCGAAGTCACGCTCCTGGGATGGAGAGCCGGTCGGAATTTTAATTTTGGACGCGGCCTATCCCTGTGTCCCAGGAAATGTCGGCAACGCCACGACATTTCCGTTCCCGGTACGCTACCATGAGGTGCGCGGCGCCTCTATCGACCGTCTCTTGAACCAACGCGACCCGGCGCTGCTCGCACCCTTCATAGAGGGCGCGCAGAAGCTGGAGGCCGAGGGCGTGCGCGCGGTCACGGGAGCCTGCGGTTTTATGGCGCTCTTCCAGCAGGAGATCGCCGACGCCGTCGACATTCCCGTCTTTATGTCCAGTATGCTGCAGGTACCTTTCATTGTGCGTACCCTCAAGAGGGGTAAGAAGGTGGGCATCATCTCCGCCAACGCCTCCGTCATGACCGAACAGCATCTGCGCAACGTCGGCATCACCACGGATATGCCGGTCGTCCTCTACGGCATGGAGGGCAAGGATGAATTCCGCTCTTCCGTCCTTGAGGAGAAGGGGACGATGGACACCGACATCATCGAACGAGAGATACTCGAGGTCTGCGACAAAATGCTCGCGGAAAACCCCGAGGTCGCCGCGATACAGCTTGAATGCAGCGACCTGCCTCCCTTCGCCGCCGCCGTCCACCGCCACACGGGGCTGCCGGTCTTCGACTTCATAACGATGATACGGCACTTCGAAAGCGCGCTGAATCCAACGGAATACAGGGGAGCGCAATACCGTATGTAAAATCAAGGCCGCCCCGGTGGAAAGATTTTCCCGGGGCGGCCTCTTAGATGTGTGGTCTTCTATCCGTTCTGCCTCGCAGCAAGGTTTTTCGACTTCTTAATTAATATGACAAAAATCGTCACAGGGCGTGCTGACGTACTTATAACCGCCGCCCCTTATTCCTGCTTCTCGGCCGCCTGTAAGCATCCCCTGCCGAGGAATATCAGGCTCATACCGCCAAATATGAAGTCTACCCCGAGGACTACGCCGATCATCGCGATGCCGGTGACCATGTTCTGCCACATAAGCCAGGCAAGCACGAGGGCGAGGATGCCGGAGACCAGTGTCCAGACCGCGCCGTCGATGTGGCGGATGTTCCAGTATTGTATGATCTTCGTCACGCCGTCAACGAGGAAATAGGCGGAGAGGAGTATCGAAAGCGTCAGAACGCCCGCGAGCAGCTTCGTGATGAAGAGGAAGCCCGCGACGAAGGCGCAGAGGGAGCTGAATACCTCCCACCAACCGCCGGTCTTGTCCTTAAAGGCCTTATATGCGCCGTAGGCCTGGGCGCATCCCGCGATTACCAGGATCCATCCGACGAGCATCTCTATCGCGAATGAGGCGACGAGAGGCATCCAGAGGGCGATAAACCCCGTGAGGAGCATCAGCGCCCCCGTCCAGTAGAACCTTGTCTTATTTTTTAAAAGATATTCTTTCGTCATTTTTTCGGAAAACAGCATCTTGTTCATCCACCTTTGTCTTCTGATCTCAATTATTCTTTTACCCATTCCGACATTTCTTTAAAACGAAGGGCGGCCGCCCATAACGCCGTGGATAGCCCTAATATTATGATAACGGTCAGCGTGCGCATCTCATTCACTCCCTGTCTTTTCTTTCACACCGCCTCGCTTCCTTTGCACGGACCATATTAGTTGACGGCAGATGTAAAGAGCACAGCAGTATTACCGCATTTAGGCTAGGTAGTTTTAATTATTGAGCTTTTTTATTGATAAGAAATGGTTTTATTCTATTATTTTACAAATAGAATAGTTAGTATGTGATGTATTATTAATAACAGAGGTAATTTGTTAAAAAATCTCAGGCGTATTCTCCCGTGGGGTAAAGTTTCGCGCGCTCCTCGCCGCGCAGGACGCGCAGCGCGCCGGCGGCGAGCGATTCCAGTTCGTTTTCCCCCGGAAGTACGATGATGTCGCCAAGAAACTTTACCTTCCTGCCGACCAGCTCCATCAGCGCGTCCGAGTGAGCCATGCCGCCGGTGAGAATGACCGCGTCGATCTCTCCGTCAAGCGCCGCCGCGAGTTCGCCGATCCCCTTCGCGATCTGGTAGACATATGCATCAAGTATCAGCCTAGCGCGCGCGTCGTCCTCCGCCATCTTGAAGACCTCGCGGATATCGCGGGTCCCAAGGTAAGAGACGATGCCCCAGCCGGAGAGCAGCTTTCGGCGCAGCTCATCCCGCGTGTACATCCCGCTGAAGCAGAGCTCGACCACCGCGTCCACTGGCAGCCCGCCGGCGCGCTCCGCTGAGAAGGGGCCGTCCGCCTTCGCGCCGATTACGTCGACGATCCGCCCCCGGTCATGCGCCCCCATCGTCACCCCTGTGCCGAGGTGGGCGATGACAAAGCGGCATTCCTCATACCGTTTGCGCAGAGACGCCGCGGCCCTGCACCCCATCGCCTTCTGGTTGAGCGCGTGCACGAGGCTGCCGCGCGCGATCTCGGGAGCGCCGGAAACACGGGCGATATCCGAGAGTTCGTCGACCGACACGGGATCGACGATATATGCGGGACAGTTTGAAAGCTTTGAGAAGCGCTCCGCGATGAAGGCGCCGAGGTTTGAGGCATGATCGCCGCGCGGAGCCTCCCGCAGATAGTCCTTCATCACCGCGTTCACAAGATATGTACCGGAGGGCATCGGCGCGAGCAGGCCGCCGCGTCCCACCACGGCGTCGAAAGAATCTTCTTCGAAACCGGCCTCGGAGAGCGCCCGCGATGTCAGCGCGCATCTCATATCCAGCTGGTCAAGCACGGCGGTGAAGGCCGACCTCTTGGCGTCCGTCAGAGCTATATTTTTCTCAAATAATGGACGCTCCTCCTCAAAGACCGCGATCTTCGTCGAAGTGGAGCCGGGATTCACCGCCAGGATCTTCATACCGCCGCTACCGTCCCCCCGAAACGAGGCAGGAGAGCGCGATGCCGTAGAACTTCGTCTCCGGATCGTCTGTACGCGAGACAAGCACGATCGGCACCATCGCGCCGAGCACCACGCCGGCGAACTTCGCCTTGCAGTAGTGCACGAGCGTTTTACAGTGGACGTTGCCGCACTCCAGATTCGGAGCGAGAGTAAGATCCACCTTCCCCGCTATGACGCTGTTTATCCCCTTATGCTCCGCGGCCTCCTTTGAAGCCACGACGTCGATCACCATCGGCCCCTCGACGGTGCAGGTGCAGGGCAGCTCGTCAAACTCTCCCTCGCGCCAGGCGGCGACGAGGGCGGCGGCCTCCACCGTGGATGGGATGTGCGGGTCCACACGTTCGTTGGCCGCGATGCAGGCGACGTTGACATGTTCGTAGCCCAGAGCGTGGATCGCCCTTAAGGCGTTTCTCAGAATATGCTTCTTCTGGTCCAGCGTCGGCGCCACGATAAAGGCCGTGTCGGTGCAGAAGGAGAGATGGTGCTCTCCGGGGATTTCCATCACCGCGAGATGGCTCAAAAGATGTCCCGCGCGCAGCCCCTGTTCACGGTCCAGCACGGCGCGCATGAAATCCGAGGTGTTGACGAGCCCCTTCATCAGCGCGTCGCCGCTGCCCTCGCGGACGAGGGCAACCGCCTTTTTGGCCGCCTCCACGGGGTCTCCGGCATGAACGGTCTCCGATTTATCCGCGATGCCGAACTCCTCCACGAGCGGCGCGATGACCCGCTCGTCGCCGGTGAATATGGCATGCCCCAGCCCCTTGTCGAAGGCCAGCTTCACCGCTTCGATAGTCTCCCTGTCCGCCGCCGCGGCGACCAGGCTGCTTCCGCTGAGACAGCCACAGTTATTTATCATTTCATCAAATGTCTTATACATCGATATTCCTCCCGCCGGTCTAAAGAATTTTCTCATAAATATGAGACATTATTAAAATACGGGAACGACAAATCCGCCTAATATTCAGCATACTCAACTAGGTAAATTATACTATAATGAGGGCGATAGATTTATATATGGGAGAAACTTTTAAGTGAAAACAAATAATACCGAAGCCCTTGGCACTGCCCCGGTTGGGCCGCTGTTGTTAAAGCTCTCCATTCCGGCGATGGCAGGAATGTTTATGCTCTCGCTCTATAATGTCGTCGATGCCTTTTTTGTCGGGCGCGGCGTTGGCGCGCTGGGCATCGCCTTCGTATTCATCTCCTTCCCCGCGACGCTCGTCATCATGGCGGTGTCGCAGACCTTTGGTGTGGGCGGCGCCTCCGTGATCGCCCGCGCGCTGGGAGCGGGAAGAAACGACGACGCCTCCGCGGCGCTCGGTACGATAATGTCCTCCGGCCTGCTCTGCGCGCTCGTAATGACCGCCTTCCTGATGATATTCACCCGCCCGCTGCTGCTGATACTCGGGGCCAATCATGAAATAATCGAATCATCGCTCACCTACGCGGACATCATCTTCATCGGCACCCCCGTTTTCTTCATGATGATGGTCTTCAACAATCTCGTGCGCGGCGAGGGCAACACACGCCTCTCCATGCTGAGCATGGCGATCTCCTCCGGCGTAAACATCGCTCTCGACCCGCTCTTCATCTTTGTGTTCAAATGGGGGCTCGCGGGCGCGGCCTGGGCCACCGTCATCGCTCAGGTCTGCGCGCTCATCTGGCTGCTCTATTACTACCTCGGCGGCAAAAGCGCCGTCGCCGTACGCCTGCACTGCCTGCGCCGGATATCGCTGCCGCTGCTTACGCAGGTCATCTCCGTCGGCGCCTCGGCATTCGTAAGGCAGGTGGGCATCGCCATCTCCTGGACGGTGCTCAACCGGATATTCGCCGACACCGGCGGCGCGATCGGCGTCGCCGCCTCCGGACTCGTACAGCGCATGCTCTCGCTCATCATCATGCCGATCCTCGACATGGGACACGGGCTGCTGCCGCTCGTAGGCTACAACTACGGCGCGAAAAACTACCGCCGGGTGCTGCGCGGCATGGGGCTGGCAAACGTCGCCTCCACCGCCATCTGCTTCGTCTGCGCCATCTTCCTGCTCATTTTCCCGCGCGAGCTGCTGGCTCTCTTCTCCCGCGACGAGGCGCTGCTCGCTAGCGGCGTGAAGGGGATCGTATGCGTAGCGGCGGGGCTGTCATTCGCCGGTTCTCAGACGATGATCTCCACATACTATCAGGGCATCGGCAGCGCCCGGCTCGCCTTCTTCCTCTCGATGCTCCGTCCGCTGCTGCTGCATCCGCCGCTCGCCCTGATCCTCGCGGAACTCTTCGGCATGAACGGAGCCTGGGCCTCCTTCACCGCCGCCGATATTCTGGCCTTCGCCATCTCAGGAGCCATCTACATAAAAGGCAGGCGCGGGCTGATACGAAGCGAACTGAAAGCGTGACGGTATCGCTGTATGCGAATATATCCCTATCTAACAAATGAAAGGAATCATCACGGACGATGAGACTCATCAAAAAGGCAAGACGCATCCTGAAACTGCACGGCGCTGTGGATCTCGGCAGCGGCCCCGTGCTCAGCTCACTGATACGCCTTTCGATACCCTCGATTGCGATGGTCCTCTTCAACACGCTCTTCAACCTCATGGACACCATCTTCATCTCCTGGCTCGGAGAGAGCCACATGGTCGCCATCTCCTACACATTTCCCGTACAGATCGGCGTCTTCGCGATATTGGAGGGAGTCGGCAACGGCGTCACCGCTCTGGTAGGGCGGCGGCTAGGCGAGGGCAACATGGAGCTGGCGCGCAAAACGGCTACGGCGGGGCTGGCCTTCGCCTACGTACTCTGCCTGATCTGGCTTCCCTTCCTATTCCCGGGGCCATCCAACGCTTTCTTCCGAATGCTCGGCGCGACCGACCCGACGACGCTGCGCCAGGCATGGCTCTATAACATGTGGATACCGCCGATGCTCGTCTTCATCAGCTTCTCCTATGTCGTCAACTCGATCTTCCGCTGCCAGGGCAACACCATGGTGCCGCTCTACTTCTTCGTCATCGCCAACTGCATCAACTTCGTGCTGGACCCTATCTTTATATTCGCCTTTGGCTGGGGAATGACGGGAGCGGCGGCGGCCACCTTTACCGGACGGTTCGTGGGAATCTTTTACCTTATAAAAAAGCTGCGCGATTCAAGCGAGATCAAACTACCCTTCTTCACGCGCCCCCGCTGGGGTATGCTCCGAATCTGGGGCGGAATCACGGCGATAGGGCTGCCGGTGACGCTGACCACCGGAAGCGTCGCGCTGGGCATGGGCTCAGTGAACAGGATACTCTCCGCCACCTACGGCAACATCGCCGTCGCCGGATGGATGATCAGTATGCGCATCGAAGACCTCGCCTTCAACACCCTGATGGGGATAAACAACGCGCTGGTACCCTTTCTGGCCTTCAATTACGGACGGCGCAGCGTTGAGAGGATGAAGCGCGGAATCAGATCCGCCTTCATCATCAGTACCGTCATTACCGTCACCATTGGCCTTCTCATCGCAATCTACCCCTACCCGCTGATAAACCTTTTCCGCCCCTCCGGCAACGTCTCGGAGGTCGCGATACAGTCGATAAGGCTGACGATCGCGGGATACCCCGCCGTCATATACAGCGTCATCTATAACTCTCTCTTCATCGCCACCGGTTACTCGGCCTACGGGCTTGTGATCCAGATATGCCGCAGCATGCTGCTGCGTATCCCCGCGGCCTGGTTCCTGGCGCAGTCCGTCTCTCTGAGCTGGATCTGGCTATTCCAGCCGATCTCCTTCGTAGGCGCGGCGGCGCTGACCTGGCTCTTCTCGTGGATATTGCTTAAAAAGCTGCGCAGAGACCTGGGCGTATCCCCGCCGGATAAAAGCGCCTCCGACGGCTGGGAGAGATAACAACACGCCGGTCCTTCCTGCCGCGCGGGGTCTCCGCTGGCGGCGGGAGCGTAAGATATCACGCTGCGGCGGCACCGGCCCGGCGGCAGTAAAACCTTGACATATCCCGGCGTAGGGGCTATAAATATCTGCGGAAGGAGAGGGAGAGCCCTCTTCGGTTTTAGGCTGAGCAAAGTTATGATAATAGATAAGCGAAGACAGGTTTATTGATTGTGTGATTACATTCAAGGCTTTGTCGTTTGCGCGGCGAAGTCTTTTTTATTGTCCGGTGCCTTTTAAATATATGTGTGGGGGAAAGATCAATGGCTGTTAAAGTCTGCATGGGAAACGAAGCTATCGCGCTCGGAGCGCTTGCCGCGGGGATAAAGGTCGCGGCGGGGTATCCGGGAACGCCTTCGACGGAGATAATAGAGACGCTGGTCGCCGTCCATCATCCTGACGTGAAGGTGCAGTGGTCGACGAACGAGAAGGTGGCCCTGGAGGTGGCGGCGGGCGCGGCTTACGCCGGCGTGCACACGCTCTGCACGATGAAGCAGGTGGGGCTGAACGTCGCCTCCGACCCGCTGATGAGCCTCGCCTATATCGGGATCAAGGGCGGCATGGTGATCGCCGTCGCCGACGACCCCGGCCCCTGGTCTTCGCAGACGGAGCAGGACACCCGCAATTTCGCGAAGCACGCCAACCTGCCGGTATTCGACCCCTCGTCGCCTGAAGAGGCCTACGAGATGGTGCAGGCGGCCTATGAGCTCTCCGAAGCCTTCGCGCTGCC
>NZ_JAJBUX010000124.1 GCF_020860125.1 Cloacibacillus sp.
CTTGGCGAGATGAAGCGCTGCTTCGCGGTCTGGAATAAGGTGGGGCTGCTGCCGAAGGGAATGCCAAGAAGGCCGGGGATGGCCGAAAAATTCCCTTGGTACCGGTAAATCGGCGTTTATAAGCACGATTTGCGTCATAAAAAGGGGGCTCCGAATCCTCACCGTATGAAGATACGGTTCCGGTATCGGAGCCCCCTTTTTATTTAGCAACTCGCACTTCTAAACGCCGATTTATCCCCGATATGGGAAACTGTAAATAGTGGTTTATCGTCCAGCATATTGAGGCAAAAGCCGCCGTGTGTCCCTGCCTTGTTGCACCGGCCTCCGAGCCGGCGCCCAGTGTCTCCGGGCTGTTTCTGTTTCATGACATGCGGGAAAGACAAAACCCAAGTCTCTGGATGCCGGGTCAAGCCCGGCATGACAAACAAAAGCAAAGCAAAATTGTATTTATCTACCTTATTGAAGATAAATCGGCGTTTAGACGTGCGAGTTGCTAAATAACTTTGGGCTCTGGAACCGGAGCCGTATTTTCATACGGCGAGGATGCCAGAGCCCGAAGTTATGACGCAAATCGTGCGTATAAACGCCGATTTACTACGGTTTAACCAGCGGCAGCTCGGGATTTCCCGCCCATGCCTGAAATCCTTCGTCGTAGTTCTGGCTCTTCACGAAACCGCTGTAGCGGAGGAGCATCGTGACGAAGGCCGAGCGGACGCCAGCCGTATCGTAGACGACGATCTCGCTATCCGGCGTGATGCCGTGCTGTGCGAGAAGGGCCTGCACCTCTTCAGCCGGTTTGAAGTGGCTGTCGGCGGTGAGGAATGATTCCCTCGGGATGTTGATCGCTCCGGGAAGATGCCCCGCGCGCTTCTCCTGGAAGGGACGGATCTTGCCGAGGAACTCCGGCTCGGTGCGGACGTCGAGGATTACGAGGCCAGGCTTGCCGATATTGTTGTTTATCCACTCGGTGGTGGCGGTATAGTTCGGAACGTATTGTTTGATCGTGAAGGCGACGGCTTTATTGGTGTTTTTGGTCTTTGTCACCTGTCCGCCGGCCGCCTTCCATGCGCCGATGCCGCCCTCAAGTATCTTGGCGTTTTTGATTCCGGCCTGACGCAGTATCCAGAGGGTCCAGCCGCTCTGCCCCCATCCGCCCGCGTCGCAGTAGGCGATGACCGTCTTCTTGCCGTCGACGCCGAGCGCGCCGATGCGTTTGGCCATCGTCGCCGCGGGCCAGATGACGCCCCATTTTTCAGTTCCCTGTTTCGCGTTCATGTTTGCGAAATAGGTCCACGGCGCGTTGACCGCACCGGGGATGTGTCCGCCGCTGTAGAGGCTCTCGGGGCGTGAGTCGATAAGTATCACCTTGCCGCGGTTGGTCTTGAGCCATTCGGCGCTGACGACGAGGCTTTCCCTTGTCTCGGGGGCTCCGGCCTGCATCGCCGCCGGTTTCAGCGGACGTCCTGCCGGTATCTCAGCCGCGTCTGTGACGGCTGGCGTGACAGGTGCCGCCGGTTCCGCCGCTTTAGGCTGTTCGGGAGCCGTCTTTACCGGTTCCGCCGGTTTTACGGCCGTGGCGGGCTCCGTCTTGGCCGGCGCGGAAGCGGCCGGTTCGGCTTTCTTTGTCTCCGCCGGTGGGACCGCTACGGTGCCTCTGTTGTTCGGCGAGGTCTCCTGCTCCTTAGCCGCCTTTTCCGCCGCCTCTTTGACGATCTGGTCCATCGTTGACGAGGCCTCGTTCTTTTTTGTAGTCTCTTTCTGCGCGGGGGCGGGAGCTTTTTCCGCCTCGGGCTTTTTCTCCTCGGCCTTCTTCGGAGCTGCCGCCTCTTTCTGGTCCCCCGCCTTTTCTTTGTTCGCCGCTTTATTGGCCTGAACCTGCGAGAGTATGGAATCCGCTGCAGAGTCGTTGTTTTTCGTCTCCTCCGTCGCCGCGACGGCGGAAGTTGCTCCGGCGACAAGCGCCGTAACGAGCATCATTGTGAGAAATTTTTTCATCTTACCATTCCTTCCTTGTCTTTCACCCACTGCTTGATTGGAAACCTTCCGTGCGGTCTCCGTACATAGCGGGAATTATAGCATAATTTGCTTTGTATTACTCATTTTCTCTGAAAAGGTTACTTCCAGTTGTCGTATATCCACTGCGCGGCACGTTTTGCCTCGTTGAATTCTTCCGAAGTCTCTTCGGTGGGAGATAGCTGTGTATTTTCCCGGCGAACGCGCAGCCAGTCCCTGTATTCTATCAGGGAGTCGTTCCTCGCGAAATGGTCGAATACGAGGTCGAATTTCGGAATGCCCCAGAGCATGTTCGGCGAGAGGGCACCGGCGTTTACCAGTGAGGCGGTAGCCCTCTGGATCAGCCCTTTGAAGCCCCCGCGGTGTTCCACGCGCAGCAGCACCGCGCGGTGGCCGCCCGTGATCGTCTCGGAGACCATGTTGACCGAGTCCTCGGTGCAGAATACCTCTTTGGAGAAGCCGAGCATCGCCGGTATGGGGTTGAAGTCGTCCTCTGAGGCGACGAGCAGATACTTGACGGCGGGGGAGTGAGCGGCAAGCGTCTTGACGGTCTTCACCGCCGCGGGGCTTGTGCGCCGTGAGGTGGTGATATAGAGATCCGCGCCGGCATGCTGCGCGAGGTTCAATATCTGCCCCAGCTGTTTTTTGACCCATTCCGGGGTGATAACGTAGTTCGCGTCGTCTCCGCCGATGAGCACCGACCAAATCTCACCCGCGGAGGAGGGATGTTCGGCGAGCAGCGCCGCCGCCTCTTTTTTTAGGTTTTCTTTGATGACGTAGTTTGGCGAGCCGAGCGTCACAAGGATGTTGGGTTTCCGTTCCGGATAGTCGTGTTCCGGTACGATCGCGAAGTCGAAGGGGTCGGTGCCAATCGTGCCTGGGGTCATGATGGTCGCGCAGGCGCAGCGCCAGATATAGCCGAGGGCGATGTTGTAGGGGGCGGGGGTGCTGCCGGCGGAGATTATCAGCACGGCTCCCGAACCCTCTTGGATGTTGCGTTCGGCAAACCATTGGCCTACGCGGCGTATCAGCGCGTCGCCGTCCGCCGCGGCGAGCCAGTCGCGCGCGTCGCGCCGCGTGCCGCCCGCTGCCAGAGAACGTGCGGCGGTCTTGGCGCGCGCCTTGGCCGCGCCCGTAAGGGCGGGAACTTCGCTCTCAAGTATCTCCGCCCCGGTCAGCTGCGAGAGCCAATGGGCGACGCCGCGGCTCTGGTTTATATGGCCGCGGATGCCGTCGCTGAGGATGAGTATTGCCCTTAAGGAGTTTCCCGCGTTCATTTTTCTTCGTTTTTCTTTTGGGCGAATATCCGCCGCGCCTCTTCAAGATCCTCAAGCGTGTTGACGTTGGGTCCCTCGGAGGGGTATTTTGTCGGGATGACCGCCATTGAGTAGCCGTGCTCCAGTATACGCAGCTGTTCGAGGCTCTCCGTCCGCATCAGCGGCGTAGGCGGGAGCGCCACGAATTTGAGCAGGAACTGCTTGGTAAAGGCGTAGATGCCGAGGTGTTCCCAGACGGGGCAGCCGGCGCTGCTGCGCGGATAGGGAATAGGCGAGCGGCTGAAGTAGAGCGCGCGGCCGTTTTGGGCGCGGACCACCTTCACGATGTTGGGGTTCCGGAAGTCCTCTTCCCTGGTGATCGGCACGCAGACGGTCGCCGAATCGGCCTCCGGGTCGGCGGCGAATCCCGCCGCGAGTTCGCGCAGCATGCGCGGGTCAAGCATCGGCTCGTCCCCCTGGATGTTGATTACGTAGTCGGTGTCTATCTTCGCGGCAATCTCCGCGACACGGCTTGAGCCGTCCGGGTGGTCGGCGCGCGTCATAAGGACGTCGGCTCCCACCTTTTCGGCGGCGTCGTAGATGCGGTGGTCGTCTGTGGCGATCACCACGCGAAAGAATACGCCGGAGGCGAGTGAACGGCGGTAGACGTGTTCAAGCATCGTCTTGCCGCCGATCTCCAGCAGCGGCTTTCCGGGAAGGCGCGACGAGGCGTAGCGCGCCGGTATTACTCCGAGGAATTTTGGCTCCGTCATCTGTTCTGCGCCTGCCATTCTCTGTATTTTTTCAGCATCTCCGCGCGGTCGAGCGGCCTGACGTTTTCGACGATCCATTCGCGCATTGCCCGGCCCTCTTCCGTCTCCTGCTTATAGCTCATGAATTCAAGCTCGATGCCGAGCGCGTCGGCGATCTTTGCCGCGAATACCGGCCAGATCATACCGATGTCGCCGATCACGGGCAGACTTCCCTCGTGGCGGGCGAAGGCGGACATCTCCATGCGGAAGGGGATCTTCGAGATCTTCGTCTTTGGCAGCCCCTTGTCGATCGCTTCCTGGATCATCGCGCTTGACTTTTGCAGGTCCTGAGCGCGGCGCAGGTTTTCGTCAAGGTCGAAGCGGATGAGGGACTTGTCTTTCAGACTGTAGACGGGCTGTCCCTGCCACCAGGACCAGATGCCGTGGCCTGTATAGGTCTCAAATGGGCCGTCGTGTATCTCCTGCGTCAGCGCCACCGCCGATTCGATGATGACGTCGGCGGAGCCCAGCATCGCGGCGATACGGCGCGAGCGTTCGGCGATGGGGATGCTGTCGCCGACCGCGAGGCCGACGTGGCCGTCGCCGACCAGCTGCGGGATCGTCACAAGAACGGGAACGCCCTTGGCGGCGCCGCTGCCGAGCATCGTGCGCCGGTCGCAGCCCCAGCCAGCGACGGTCTCAAAGGGCAGGCCGGACTGGCGGCAGAGAGAATGTATCTCCTCCGCGAGCCTCTCCGTGCGCAGCCCCATCGGGTAGGCCATGTTCGCCGCGGCCTTGATCACCATGTGCCCCTCGGCGCTGTGGCGTTTCGTGAGAAGCTCGTCGTCAAGGATCATCTCTTTCGCGAGCTCCGCGAGCTCCCCGTCGCTCATATCGGTGAATTCAAAGACGTTGCCGCGCGGCATCTTGTCCTCTTCAAGGCCCAGCTGGGATGCGCCGCACATCTTCACCAGGTCTAGCGCGCCGCCCATTTCGTGATTGACGACGGCGGAGCTGGTCGTGACGCCGTCGACGACGCCCTTTTCGATCAGCTCGGCGATGAGGGTAGTGACGCCCTCGTGCAGGTTCGGGCCGCTTCCGGTGACGACCGCCACCTTGCCGCCGCGCTTTTTAGCGGCGACGACCCGCTCTGCGGCGGCGTCGAGCGCCTCCTGTGAACGTTCGTCGAGTCCCCTGTAAAATTTCTCTATCAGTTCACGGTTGATATTCATAAACAATCTTCCTCCCGCGTCATAATTAGGTGCAGCCGGTCAAAGGCCCCCGCCTTACGGCGTGTTTCGCCTGCGGCTCCAATATTATTATAGTATACGCCCGATAGACAAACTATTCGGTTCGCAAAAATTAAAAAGTCGAGCTTTCAGATCATCTGACGTTGATAAAATGCCTTAACCGTAACCACTTAGATATTTTTTTATCATTTGCCATGTGCGCATGGAGGCGCCGCATGATTTTTCAAAGTAATCGCGGCTCAGCCGCTGCCATCTCTCTCCGGTATCCCTCTCCGCGGCGAGGCAACGCCATACCTCGGCGAGCTCCCTTTCGTCCGCCACCTGAGCCGCCGCCCCCATTAAGATGAAGGCGCGCGAGGCCTGCGCGAAATCCTCCATGTGAGGGCCGTACTGTACGGGGACGCCCCAGGAGAAGGGCTCGAGGATATTCTGCCCCCCCTTGTCGGCGAAGCTGCCGCCGACGAAGGCGGAGTACGCCGTGCCGTAGAGGTCGAAAAGCACTCCGATCTTATCTATGATAAGGACGTCCCAGCCCTCCGCGAGCGCCGACAGCCTCATGGTTTTATATTTTTCCGGAACGAGCGAGGCGACCGCCTCCGCCCTCTCCGGGTGGCGGGGTGCGATGATGAGCCGCGCCTCCGGCCTGCTCCCGCGCAGCAGCTCAAAGGCGGCGATGACCTTTTCGTCCTCGCCCGTATGGGTACTGCCGGCGATGAATATCGGGCGCTCCGGCGCGCCGAATTTTTCCCGCCAGCCGTCGCGGGCTGCGGTGTTCTTTCTCGCGAGCAGCGCGTCGATCTTGCTGTCTCCGAGGACGTGAAGCTTTTCCGCCCTTACGCCGACCTCCGAGAGCCGCCGCGCGTCCTCTTCGTCGCGGAGATAAAGCTCGCTGAATAGCGAGTAGAGGCTGGCCGCCGCATGTTTGGCGATCCCGCCGCTGATACGGCCCCATGTACGGTCGGAGATGCGGCCGTTGATGAGAAAGGCGGGAATCGCGCGCTCGCGGCACTCCCAGAGCATGTTTGGCCAGAGTTCGGTCTCCGCGGTCACAAACAGCTCCGGGCGAAGCGTATCAAGCGCCAGCGCGACGAACCTTTTCTTATCCCATGGATAGTAGATATGGAGGTCGAATAGTCCGCCGCCGAGCCGCTCGGCCATCGCCTTTCCCGTCTGCGTCGTCGTCGAGAGGACGACGGGGCCTTTGTAGCCGTCGGCCCGCGCCGCCTTTATAAAGGGCACCGCCGCCTGCACCTCGCCGACCGAGACGGCGTGCACCCACACGGGACGCGCGCCGGAGAGCTGCGCGAGCTTTTCAGACGGTATCTCTCCCTGACGCTCGTCGTTGCCCTCGGTATATTTAGCCTTAAGCCTGTCCTGCGAAAGGGCGAAGAAGGCGTTTATCGGAAGCTGGTACAGACTGCGCAGCAGCGACAGCTAGGCCACCCCCGCCTTAAGGATCTCGTGGATGTGGACCATGCCGATCGGCTTGCCGTCCTGTACCACGATGAGGGCGGAGACCTCCCACTCTTCTACGATGCGCACCGCCTCGACGGCGAGCCGTTCCGGCCCGATGACGCGCGGGTTCTTCGTCATGGCGCGGAAGACAGGGAGTTCGAGGCCTTCAAGCCCCTCTTTTTCGATGAAGCGGCGCAGGTCGCCGTCGGTGAATACGCCGGTGAGTTTGCCCTCGTCGTCGACGATCGCCGTCGCGCCGTAGCCTTTGCTGGTGATGTCAAAGAGCGCGTCGCGCACCCTCGCGTCCTGCTTGGTGATCGGCATCCTGTCCCCGCTGCCCATAAGGTCGGAGACGCGCAGCAGCAGCCGCTTGCCGAGCGAGCCGCCCGGGTGGAAGAGTGCGAAGTCCTCCTTCTGGAGGCCGAGCAGCAGAGTAGACATGCCCGCCACCGCGTCGCCGAGCGCCATCTGCAGCGTCGTGCTGCTGGTCGGCGCGAGCTTCAGCGGGTCGGCCTCGGATTCGACGTGGCAGTTGAGGACGATGTCCGCCTCGCGCGCGAGCATCGATTCCGGATTGCCGGTGACGGCGATGATCGGCGCGCCGAGCCTCTTGAAATAGGGGATGAGCGCGATCAGCTCCTGTGTCTCGCCGCTGTTGCTGAGGAAATATCCCACGTCTTCACGGCAGACCATGCCTAAATCGCCGTGCGCCCCCTCCGTGGCGTGGAGGAAGAAGGCCGGTACGCCGAGGGAGGCGAAGGTCGCCGCCGTCTTGCGCCCTACATGGCCCGATTTGCCGAGTCCGGAGACGACGATGCGTCCGCGGCAGCGGCTTACGAGGTGGGCGGCGGAGGCCATCTCCCCGCCCATTTTTTCGGTCGCGCTTCTGAGCGCCGCCGCCTCTTTGAGCATGATATCTCTTCCGGTGGCAAGCAGCTCCTCGGATGAGAGTTTCTTTTCTTCACGTTCGTACGGCAGATTCATCTCTATTCCTCCGACCAGTCAAGGGCCGCGAAATCTATCTTTTCGCGGACGATCTTATCTATCTCGTATGTCTGGCGCAGCACCTCGCGCACCTTGGAGAGCGGGATCGAATTGGGGCCGTCGCATTTCGCGGCGTCGGGATTCGGGTGTACCTCCATAAAGAGCGCGTCGATGCCGAGCGCGGCGGCGGCGCGGATCAGAGGCAGCACGAAGGAGCGGTCGCCTCCGCTGCAGGTGCCCCTGCCGCCGGGTTTCTGGACGCTGTGCGTCACGTCGAACATCACGGGGCAGCCGAGCGCGCGCATGACGGGCAGCGAGCGGAAGTCCACCGATAGCTCGTGATAGCCGAAGGCCGTTCCGCGCTCGCAGAGGATGACATCCTCACAGCCGCTTTCGCGGCACTTGCCGACGACGGAGCCCATGTCCTCGGGGGCCATGAACTGCGCTTTTTTGACGTTAAGCGGCTTGCCCGTTTTGCTTGCCGCCGCGAGCAGATCGGTCTGACGGCAGAGGAAGGCCGGTATCTGCAGCAGATCCACGTGACGCGCGGCGATCTCCGCCTGGCTTGGCTCGTGGATGTCGGTCACCACGGGAACATCCGCGAGCCGTCCGATTTCCGAGAGCCATTCAAGCCCCGTTTCTATTCCCGGGCCGCGGAAACTTGTGATTGAGGTCCTGTTGGCCTTGTCGAAAGATGCCTTGAATATGTAATTGAAACCAAACTCCGCGCAGTATTTCTTCATCTCGCGGGCGATCATCAGCGCCTCGTCAAAGGTGTCGAGCACACAGGGGCCGGCGGCGACCGTCAGCCTCGCGCCTCCGACCGTGATGTCCCTCACCCTGACCTCTCTTGCGGTTTTCATTTCATTCAGCTCCTTATCTATTTCTCCAGCGATTCCAGATGATTTCTGTATTTTTCATATACGCGGCAGCGCGTATCCCAGCCAAGTTCTTCCGCGCAGTACTCTACCACCTTTTCCAGCGCGCCGGTGCGTCCTAAGTTTTTCATTCCCGCCTCCTGCATGGAGCGCCGCAGTTTATTGTCGGAGAGTACCGTCCAGGCGGCCTCGGAGAGCGCCGCCGGTTCCGCGGGGACGAGTATCTCCGCCTCGCGCAGCAGCTTTTTTTGACGTAGTTTCCCGCGCTCTATTATTGAGACGACCGGAATTCCCAATCCGGCGCATAGCTGGTTAGCCGTGCCGCCAAGCCCGATCAGCAGCTCCGCCCCATAGGCGACGGCGGCGACCGGTTCGTAACAAACAGTCACGCTGATATTTTCGGAACAGAGCTCCGTTCCGTTCTCCGAGAGCTCCCAGCCATCAAGATTCTCCGTCATCTTTTTGATGTCGATCGTCGGCGCCGGGACCATCACGAAGCTGCACTCCATCTTCGCAGCAAGCAGCGATATCGTGTCAAGTATCAGTTTGATATCCTCATAGGCGCGCGGCCTGCTCCCAGGCAGCAGCAGTATCTTCGCGCCGCGTTCGCCCCAGACGAAGGCCGGGTTTTTCACCTCGTCGAGCAGGTCCATTACGGGATTGCCGTAAAAGACCGCCGGTACGCCGTCCTCTATGAGCTCGCGGGCCGTCTCCTCGTCCCGTGTCCAGACGAGGACGCTGCGCCTGCGCAGCAGCCACTTTTCTATCCAGAGGTGACCGCTGAGATGCACGGTCTTCGCGGTTGCGACCAGTATCGGCTTCATCCCCTGTCCCCAGAGGACGCTGGCGAGCAGGTAGACGTCGCCGACGCAGAGAGGCGTGCGGTACCTCCCAAGCAGGGAACGCATCCGGTCCCGCTGTTTCCTGATCGACCGGCCGAGGCCGTGGCGCAGATCCTGGAACAGGTCGGTGAGGTGGTATTTTACGACGCCGCCGCTTGGCATCTCCGCCGGCGGCGAGACGACGCGAATACCGTTCAGCGAGTATGGTTTGCCCGAGCCCACGAAGGTGAAGGCGTCTATCTGCGCGCATTTGAAACGCTCGATGAGCTTCTTCGCCAGCACGAGTCCGATGGCGTCCTCGCCGTGGCCGTTGGAGGTGACGAGGAAGGCTGGGCGCAGCCTCTCCATTATCTTTTTGCGGAAGGCGAGCGGGTCGTGGAGCGACACCGCGATTGAGGGTACGTAGAGCGGGCGGCTGAGAAAAAGCTCCCGCGGCATGTTCATGAGATCCTTCTCCGTGCAGATGAAGCCGTCGGCTCCGCTCTCCTCCGCAAGCGCGTCGAGCTCCGCCAGCTCATCCTTCGTCAATATATGGTGATCCCTGTAGGTGCGGCGCAGCGCGACGCCGACTCCCATCTCCTCAAGGAAATTATAAAAGCCGCCGGGATTTCCGATCGCCGAGACCGCGATGTAGCGGCCGCATGGCAGGAATCCTTCTGGAAGTTTCTTCTCCCCTTCCCGCGTGATCTCCATCCATCTTTCGAGTTTTATGTCGGCGGTGAATATTTTATCCGGCTCCACATAGGGCGCGAGTCTTTTCTTTATCGATTCCCCGGCTCCCGGGGCGGCCTGATTGGCCTTGGTGAGAACGACGATATCCGCGCGGCGGAAGGCCGACATCGGTTCGCGCATGGAGCCCGCGGGAATCACCTGCCCGTTGCCGAAGGGACAGGTGGAGTCGACGAGAACTATGTCTACGTCGCGTCCCATCTTACGGTGCTGGAAGGTGTCGTCCGTGACTGCGACCTCCACGCCGAGCGCGGCGAGCAGCTTCACGCCCTCGATGCGGTTGCGCGAGACGACCACCTTGGTATCCGGCAGCCTTTTCGCCAGCATCAGCGGTTCGTCGCCCGCGAAGTCGCGGTGCGTGCTCTTACCGTCCTGACCGATCCAGAGGGGCGGATGTTCTTTTGTCCGGTAGCCGCGGCTCACGAGCCCAGCCTTTATTCCCGCTTCGGCAAACTGGCGGACGATGTATTCGGCCATAGGGGTCTTATTGGTGCCGCCGAAGCTGTTATTGCCGATGCTTATTGTCGGCAGTATCGGGTCGGTGACGGCGAATATCCCGCGGTTGAAGAGGCCAATGCGCAACTTCATCCAGGCACACGTGACGAACTGGCAAGGATATAATAGGCTCCACGGCGAAAACCGGCTCTCGCCGCGTGCGTATTTTAAGTAGCTGCGCAAAATTTTCGACATTTTAACCCACTTCCGTATGTTCTCCGTTGCTCGCTGCGAATAACCTGTAATAGTGTCCGCCGGCGGCCACAAGTTCGTCGTGCGTGCCCGCCTCGGCGATCTTACCGTCCCTCAGTACCAGAATGCGGTCGGCGTCGCGTATCGTCGACAGCCGGTGCGCGATGACGATGGAGGTACGTCCCTCCATCGCGTTGCGCATCGCCTCCTGCACCTGCTGTTCGACGAGCGCGTCGAGCGACGAGGTTGCCTCGTCCATTATCAATATCCGCGGGTCGCGCACTACGGCGCGCGCGATGGCGACGCGCTGGCGCTGCCCGCCTGAGAGCGTCACGCCGCGCTCGCCGACCTCGGTGTCGAAGCCGCGCGGCAGCGTCATGATGAAATCATAGATACCGGCCATCTTCGCCGCCCGTTCGAGGCTTGCCTTCATCATGCTGCGGCAGCCGTAGCCGATATTGTAGGCCAGAGTGCCCTTCATAAGTACGGGGTCCTGGGGTACGACGCCTATCTGGCGGCGGTACGATTTTAATTCAAGGTCGCGGAGGTCGATCCCGTCGACCTTGACGGCGCCGCCCTGCGGGTCGTAAAAGCGCATCACGAGGTCGGCGATCGTCGATTTGCCGGCGCCGGTAGGGCCGACGATCGCGACCTTCTCGCCCGGTTTTATCTCAAAAGATATGCCGTTGAGGACATGTTTCGAATCGTTATAGCGGAAATCGACATTTTCAAAGCTCACATGCCCTGTCATTGGCGAATGGACGACCGGGTGTTCGGCGAGCGGCACCTCGTTGGCCTCGTCCAGTATCTCAAAGACGCGGTCGGCGGAGGCGGCGCCCTGCTGTATCGTGCTGACGACGCGGCTGAGCACGCGCACCGGCTGCACGAGCAGGCCGATGTAGGTGAGGAAGGCGATGAGACCGCCGGCGGTGAGCTTCCCGCCGATCACGTTGCGGCCGCCGATCCAGAGGATGGCGGCGAGCGCCGCGATAAGGATGACCTCTACGATGCCCTCCAGCGCGCCGCGTACCTGCGTTCCCTTCATCACCGCTTTAAAGTGAAGGTCACTTTCCTCCTTAAACCGCTCGTACTCCTCTTCCTCGGTGGCGAAAGAGCGGACAATCTTTATTGACGAGACCGCCTCCTGCGCGATCGCGGCGACCATTGCGAGGCGTTCCTGGATCACCGTGCCCACCCTGCGCAGCTTCGACGAGGCCTGGTCGATGGCGAAGACCGCTATGGGGATCACCATGAAGGTGGCAAGGGTCAGCCGCCAGTTAAGGAAGAGCAGCAGCCCGATAATTCCGATAAAGGTGACGCCCTGTACGACAAAATCGACAACTACCGAGGCAAGGATATTCTGCAGCGTCGACACGTCGTTAGTGATGCGCGAGAGGAATTCGCCGGAACGCCTGCTGTAGAGCGTCAGCAAAGAGAGTCTCTGTGTGCGGTCATAGAGCTCGAGGCGGATATCGATGACCACCTTTTGTCCCACCCAGGTCATGAGATAGAGGTTCGCGTAGGTGAATACGACCTTGAGGATATATAGAAAGACGACGCTGAAACAGAGAAGGTTCAGCATATAGGTCTCCTTGCGGATGAGCACGTCGTCGACGACGTTCTTTATGAGCCACGGCGGGGTGATTGCGGCGATCGCGGACAGCGCCATACAGATAACGGCGTAGATGAGCCGTTTTTTATAGGGGATGCAGTATCTCAGGACCCTCAGGTAAGAGGACCATTCATTTTTATCGGTAAGTTTAAGCATTGGCGGCGGCCTCCATTATGCGCCTGCTCCAGAAATCGTATACGCCCTCTTCGCCGAGCGTGAGCAGGGTGCGTTTCATGGTCTTTTTTGTATTTTCGCGGAAGTCCCCGCCGTCCTCCAGCCACGCGAGAGTATGTTCGAGAATGTTTTTTACGGTGGCTTTCTCCTGCAGCAGCTCGGGGAACATCTCTTCGCCGGCGAGGATGTTGGCCATCGCGTAAAAGGGCGTCTTGACGACGCAGCGGCCAACGAGCGCCGATATCGGATTCAGCTTGTAGGTGACGACCATATAACAGCCGAGAAGCAGTGATTCGACGGTGATCGTGCCGCTTGCGCCGACTGCGCAGCGCGCGGCGGCCATCAGGTCATGGCCGGGGCCGTCGTAAAAGAGGACTCCGTCTCTCGTGAATTCTTCGATCATGTCGCCGCGCACCGCGGGGTTGAGTCCCGGCGCGACGGAGAATACCGGCTGCCAGCCTCTTGCCGCGAGCATGTCGGCCACCTTGCGCATCATCGGGAGCAGCGCCGTTATCTCGCTTCTTCTGCTTCCGGGGAGGAAAGCCACCATTCGTTCGCGGTCAAAGCGTCCCGCGAGTTTGGAGGGCTCGGCGGCAAGCCTGCCGAACTCTTCGACAAGCGGGTGTCCGCGCCAGTGGCTTGCGCAGCCGCGCGAGAGCAGATATTCGTGTTCGAATTTAAAGAGGGGCAGACATTCGTCCACGTTGCGGCGCAAGTCTTCCGCGCGTCCGCTGCGCCAGGCCCAGACCGAGGGCGGCGAAATATAAAAAATACGTCCCCGATAGCCGCGCGAACGCAGCTTGGAGATCAGATGCATGTGATAATCGGGGCTGTCACAGACGATGACCGCCTCGGGCGCGGTTTCGAGAATGCGTCTCACCATCTCGCCGCGCAGCGCGATGATTGAGGGGATTGTGGATAAAACCTCCATGAGGCCGAAGAGCTGCAGCCGTTCGCCGGGCCATTCGACGCGTATCCCCGCTTCACGGGACTCGACGCCTCCCATGCCCCAGATATCGCCGCCGTAGCCGCAGGCACGCAGCCTCTTAGCGAGATTCGCGGTGTAATGGTCTCCCGACGCTTCGCCGGAGCTTATAAAGATCGACAAACTTCGACACCTATCACGGAGATATTTTCTTTTTCGGCGACGGCCTGGAACTCTTCCGGTTCCAGGATCAGCGTCCATCCCGCGTGAAGCGCGAGACAATTCAGTTTTGCCTGCGCCATGTGACGCAGTGTGTCGGGGCCGACGGTGGGAATGTCGTAACGCTCGTCCTGGTCGAGGCGCATCATCTTGGCGACCGTGCCGCCCTTGCAGAGGGAGCCGGCGCGAAGCAGGGTCGCGTCCGTTCCCTCCATCGCCTCCACGGCGACCACCGAACGTTTGTTGACGATGACGGTCTGTCCGAATGAGAGCGGCACCACGGCCCTGCAGATCGAAAAACCGTAATCGGCGTCGTCCAGCTCCTCCTTGGTCGGCGTCCGTCCCGCGATATGCCCGCTCTTCGCGAGCAGGTCGGGGACGATGTCACGGTAGCTGAGCACGCTGAACCCCTCTTTCTCAAGGAAATCGACGATCGCCCCGAGGATCGAATGGTCGTCGCGGAAGAGCAGCCCCGCGAGGAAACGCTGCGTGGTGAGGTCGAAGAGCGAGGGTTTGAAGACGAGAGTCTTCGATACCGTTCCCGCCATGATGATGCTCTTCACGCCGCGCTTCTTCATGTCCTTTATCGTAAAGCCAAAGTCTGGTTTGGTAATGTTTATAACGTCAAGCGCGTACTTAGACAGCTCGCCGATACTCTCCCGGATAGAATAGACGACCGGCGGATTGCCGTTATTCGTCAGCCTGCTTGCTATCACAACGGGAAGCGATCCCTCACCGGCGATAAGAGCTATCTGGTTATCCAAAACGATTCCTCCCAAAGATACCGGCCTCTGCGCCGGTGAGAACTGCCTCTATAGATAATTCTCACACAAAACCACCATTAGAGGCATTTTAAATAAAAATGCCGCAAGACATTACGTAAGTATAGCATAAAGAGCCGCTTTTGCAGCTTACAGCCGCCGTCTAAAACAGGGTAAACCATCAGCGAAAGTCAGAAAGGATATAAATCGGCGTTTATAAGCACGATTTGCGTCATAAAATGGGGGCTCCGAATCCTCACCGTATGAAGATACGGTTCCGGTATCGGAGCCCCCATTTTATTTAGCAACTCGCACTTCTAAACGCCGATTTATCTCCGATGGGGCAATGATAAACAGCGATTTAGCTTCTGCCCTTGTAGCCTCCCTCTCTGAGGGAGGTGGCGGCCGCCTGCTTTTGGCGGCTGACGGAAGGAGTGTTGCTCTGTTTGGCGCGGTAACCGCGTCAAACAGAGTCCGCGGCAAAAGCCGCGGGAGAACCTAAGGTCAACTCTCCCTCAGTCCCTACGGGACAGCTCCCTCAGAGAGGGAGCCAAAATCTTTGATAAACCGCTATTTATCATTCAGCTTAGCGCAAAGCGTTGGCCTTTATTTTGTTGCGCCCGTATGTTTGGGATGCTCTCTTCGCTGAATGCACAAAAAAAGAGGCGGAGTTTATCGTCCGCCTCTTTCACTGTTACTGCCGTTTATTATAGGGGTTATTCGCTTACTTCCTGCGTCTTGCCGCCGCGAGCGGCAGCAGCGCCAGCAGTGCTAAGACTCCCACACCCGCGGAGCAGCCGCTGCTTGAACCGCCGGAGGGTTTCGGCGCCTTCGCCTCGTTCATCGCCATCGCCACGGGGTCGATTACGCTGCCCATGGTTTTGTCGTAGTCGAACTCTCCATTATCCTTGACGAAGAGTATGAGCGTGTATGTCGCGGTCGGATCGATTTTGTCGGTAAAGGCGAGATTGTTTCCCTCCACGTTTTTGAGCGTGAAGCTCTGGTCGGCGTAGCCGGCCGGCTCCGCGGTATAGCCGAACTTCGCGCCTGTCCCGTCCCTAAGTATTTTGATGAGCGTGATGTCGCTGACTATATTGTTTGCCGCCGCGCCAAGCTGAGCGCCGGTCGTCTTCATCGCGAGAGCCGCGACTTTGCCGTCGCTAATCGCCGCCGTGATGACGGGCAGAGTTACGATCGTCTTCGGAGCCACCGCCGCGTCGTCCGACATTACGGAAACCATGGCCGTCTTTGCGATCACGGGGTCGACCGTGATGTTGCCGTCAGCCGTCGCGGTGAAGAAACCTTCCTTAACGTCCGCGCTTTTCGCGAGGGCTCTGGCGTTCTCTGCCGTCGCCGGAGTGATGACTGGTGTCGCCGGCTTCACATCTGCCGGTACGTTCTTGTCCGTCTTCACTGGGTTATCCTTTT
>NZ_JAJBUX010000125.1 GCF_020860125.1 Cloacibacillus sp.
CTGTAACGCTATAAGTATGCGCGAAAGTTCGCCGCCGGAGGCATTTTTGCCTACGGGCAGCGGTTTTTGGTCCGGCAGCGCGAGGGTGAAGATGGCGTTTTCCGCGCCCGTCGAGCGCACGCGGTCGAGCGGTTCGATCTCGATGTTGAAGGCCGCGTATTCCATGCCGAGACCGCCCAGATGTTCGTTGACCTTCGCGGCAAGCGCCTTGGCCGATTCTTTGCGGAGCGCCCGTACTTCGATAGCAAGGCGCGAGGTCTCGCGGCGCAGGGAGAGAGCCCTTTTTTCAAGTTCTTCGAGCTCTTTGTGGCTCTCTTTGAGCCATTCCAGCTCTTTTTCCGCCTCCGCCGCGTATGCGAGCAGCGCGGCGGCGCTCTGTATGTTGAGGGTGCGCTTCATTTTGCGCAGCATGCCGAGTTTTTTTTCAAGGCGCTCTTTGGCCTCTTCGCTGTCCTCCGCGGAGGCTGCGCCGCGGCAGGCCTCGGAGATGAGGTTTGAGAGCTCCTGCGCGCCGCTGAGGGTTTTTTCTATCGCCCCGCGCCAGCGCTTTTCATCTCCCGATGCGTATCCGTAGAGATCTTTGGCGATTTTTTCAAGCTGGTCCAACAGGCCGCCCTCGGCGTTGTTCATTTTTTCCGCGATGAGCCGCAGTGAACGCTGGACCGCCTCGCCGCGCTCCATTTCGCGCAGCTCTTTTTCCCACTCCGCCTCGCTGTCGGCCTTCAGTTCGAGGGCCTTTATCTGCCGGAGGACGGAGGGGGCGTCGTCAAAGCGGCTTTCGCTCTCTTTGCGTCTTTTTTTGAGGGCGAATATCTCTTTTTCCGTCGCGAGCGCCGAGGTAAAGGCGATCTCAAGCTCCGCCAGCGCCCTTTTAAGCTCTTCCCCGCCGCATGAGTCGACGAGTTCCAGCTGTTTTAGGGGGTCCAGCAGGCCGAGCTGGGCGAACTGGCTCTGGATGACGACGTTCGTCTCCATCGCATGGGCCAGGATGGTGAGCGGCACCGTCTGTTCCTGCAGCGAGGCCCTGCCCTTGCCGCTTCTCGCGAATGTCCGCCGCGCGATGAGCATTTTGTCCTGCGGCTGGCATTTTTCGGATATTCCCGGTATCGGTTCGGAGGTCATGACCGCCCGCACCTCGCAGGCCTCTTCGAGGGTGTGGATATGGTTCAGCTGCGCGCGGCGGCCGGCGATGAATTCAAGCGCGCGCACGAGGCTGCTCTTTCCCGCGCCGCTTTCGCCGGTGATGACGATGAAACTGCCGCCGAAGCTGAGCGAGGTCTCCCTGATGCCGCCTACTCCGTGAATTTCAAGCTCTTCTATCAAGCTCAGTCGCCTCCGTCTCTGATGCCGTTGAAGCCCCAGCGCAGTTTTTCCCTAAGCAGGTCGTAGTAGCTGCGTCCGTTGAGCTGGATGGTATGGACGTATATTTCGTTGTCGAGCATCACATGCAGTTCGTCGCCGGGCAGCAGTTCGTAGCCGAGCTGGCCGTCCTGCGTCAGCATCAGGCTGCGCGTGTCCCCTTTGGGGATGACGATGATGTTGTCGGTGTCGCTGAGGATCACGGGCCGGGCGTAGAGGGTATGGGCGCAGATAGGCGCCATTATCATGCAGGGGACGTGCGGCGGCACTATCGGCCCTCCCGCCGAGAGCGCGTAGGCCGTGGAGCCTGTCGGTGTCGAGAGTATGAGGCCGTCGGCGAGGAAGAGGCTCAGTATCTCTTTTCCCACCTTCACCTCAAGGTCGATGACGCGCGCGAGGCTGCCCTTGGAGATTACGAGATCGTTGAGGGCGTGCAGTTCGTGTACGAGCCGTCCGCCGCGCCAGACCTGCCCCTTGAGGAGCCGCCGGAGCTGTAGAGTATATTGCCCGTCGATGATGGCTTTTATATCTTTCTCCGCCGAGTCGGGGTTTCCGATCGCGAGGAAGCCGAGGCGTCCGAGGTTTATCCCGTAGAGCGGCACATCGACGCCGAAGGTGTAGCGAGCGGCGCGCAGAAAGGTCCCGTCCCCGCCGAGGATGACGGCGAAGGATGCCTCCTGCCGCCAGACGTCGTCCGCGACGCCGGGAAGGGCGATCGCGGAGGCCTCGTGCGGCGGAAGCAGGAAGTTTATGCCGTTTTCTTTGCTCCAGCGCCAAAGCCGCCAGGCCATCTCAATAGCGTCCGGCTTTTGGGTGTTGAAGAGCAGACCGATTTTCTTAGTGATTTTTTCCATGTGATACACCTCTACTTCGGATGAGCGCTGGTATTCTTGTGCGCCTCCTCAACGATTTTATCAAAATCCGGTCTCTTTGCGCCGCTTCCCGCCCTTTTGTGTTTCAGCAGGAAGAGGAATTCTATGTTGCCTTCGGGGCCGCGTATCGGCGAATAGTCGGCGGCCTCGAGCGAGAGGCCTGTCTCTTTGTCGATAAAGTCCGCCACTTCTTCAAGTATCTGCCGGTGGAGGGCGGGATCGGCGACGACGCCCTTCCCCACCCGCTCGCGCCCCGCCTCGAACTGGGGCTTGACGAGGACCGCCATGAGTCCGTCGTCTTTCAGCAGCTCCTCCATTTTAGGAAGCAGCAGGGTGATCGAGATGAAGGAGGCGTCGGAGACGATGATGTCGGCCCGCTCGTTCTCTATCATCTCAATGGTTAGGTTTCTCGCGTTCGTCCGTTCCAGCACGAGTACGCGCGGATCGCTGCGGAGCTTCCAGGCGAGCTGCCCGTAGCCGACGTCCACCGCGCAGACCTTTGCCGCGCCGTTTGCCAGCAGCACGTCGGTGAAACCGCCCGTAGAGGCGCCGATATCGACGCAGCGCCTGCCCTCCGCCTCGATGGCGAAGCTCTCAATGGCTTTAAGCAGTTTATAGGCGCCGCGGCTAACCCACTCTTTTTCAGGGGCGTCCAGCTTGACGTTGGCGTCGGGCTGGATCATGGAGGCCGCCTTTGTGACGGTGACGCCGTTTACGCTGACGCGCCCCTCTTCGATGTAGTTCTGCGCCGCGGTACGCGAGGCGGCCAGCTTTCTGTCGGTGATATATTTATCGAGCCGTATCAGTTTTTGTTTCATTTCGTTAGACAGAGCCGCACGATGTTTTCCACCGTGAGGCCGCATTCCTCCCACTGCTGCGCCCTGGTGGCGTGCGAGATGAAGTGGTCCGGCACGCCCGCGGCGGCGGCTCTCACGGCGTATCCTCTGGCGTTTATGTATGCCGCCACCGCCTCGCCTACGCCGCCCGTGAGGGTGTTTTCCTCCGCGGTGACGATCACCTTATGCGCCCTCAGGAGGGCGTCGAGCCCCTCGTAATCAAGCGGCTTGATAAAGCGGAGGTCTGCCACGGTGGGACGCCTGCCGGTGATTTTATCGATCTCTTCGGCGCTCTGCAGCATCAGCTCTACGGTGCTCCCGATGCCGATAAGGCAAATCTCTTCGCCGCCGCTTATCACTTCCAGCCTGCCCCACGGCGCGGGGATGCGCTCCATTCCGGGTGCGGCGATGGCTTTTACGGCTTTGCCGCGCGGGTAGCGCACCGCCATCGGCAGCGTCCTCTTTTTCCATTCGCGGACGAAGAATTCGAGGTCGGCGGCGTCGCGCGGCGCGGCGACCGTCATCTCCGGTATGGCGCGCAGCCAGGCGACGTCGAGTATCCCGTGATGCGTCTCTCCGTCCTCGCCGACAAGTCCGGCACGGTCAATCCCCAGCAGTACGGGCAGTTTTGGCAGACATATATCGTGCATTACCTGGTCTGCGGCGCGCTGCAGGAAGGTGGAATAGATACAGACGACGGGCCGCATTCCCGCCGCCGCGAGACCGGCGGCGTAGATGAGCATATGCTCCTCGGCGATGCCGGTGTCGCAGAAGCGCCGCGGATAGGCCTTGGCGAAGTTTTCAAGTTTGGTGCCGTCCTTCATCGCCGCCGTGCAGACGGTGACGCGCTGGTCCTCGTGAGCCAGTTCGCAGAGCACCTCTGACATAACGCCGCTCCAGCTTTCGCCGCAGCCCGAAGAGGCATGCGTCGCGGCGTCGATCTTTGTTTTGGGGCCGATGCCGTGGAAGAAGGAGGGATAGGCCTCCGTCTGCGGGCAGCCCTTGCCCTTTTCGGTCATAACGTGGATCAGCAGCGATTCGTCGTAGTGGCGCGCGAGCCGGAATACCTCCTCCATTTCGGAGAGGTTGTGGCCGTTGAAGGGTCCCCAGTAGCTGATGTTTAGCTCTTCAAAGACGTTTGTCGGCAGCAGCAGCGACTTGAGTTTCATCTTTATGCGTGAGAGCGAGGAGTTGATGTTTTCCCCGTTCTTCATGTTGGTGCACTGGCTCTTTATGTAGTCTTTGAGCTTTTTGTAAGTAGGGTTGACGGCGAGCTTCGCGAGGTGCGAGGCCATGCCGCCGACGCGCGGGTTTATCGACATTTTGTTGTCGTTAAGAATGATAATGACTTTGGAATTGAGGCTTGCGAGGCAGTTCAGCGCCTCGAAGGAGACGCCGTTGAGCAGCGCGCCGTCGCCGATCACCGCGACGACCTCGTGCTCCTCGCCGCGAAGGTCGCGGGCTTTGGCGTAGCCCATCGCCGCGGAGATCGAGGTGCTGCTGTGACCGGTGGTAAAAAAGTCGTAGGGACTCTCGTCCATGCGTGGGAAACCGGCGATGCCGCCCTTCCGCCGCAGGGTCTCAAAGCGGTCACGGCGCTTCGTGAGCAGCTTATAGGCGTAGCTCTGGTGGCCGACGTCGAAGATTATCTTGTCCACGTCGGGGCTGAAGACGCGCAGCAGCGCCACCGTAAGCTCAACCGTACCAAGCGACGAGCTGAGATGCCCGCCGTTTTCAAGGGTCACGTCGATTATATTTTTCCTGAGCTCCGCGCACAGTTTTTTCAGTTCAGCTTCGCTCAGCCCGTACAGGCCTCTGAAATCATCTACGGATTCTAAAAGGCTCATTTTGATTCCACCTTGACGTAATTTTTATTTTAGCCCCGCAAACCGGCGGCGCCTCTCACGCTGTTCCGCGATCGGGCCGCTTAACGGCTTCGTCCGCCGGGGTAATCTCAAAGGCGGCGGCCAGGCGCGCTGTCGTTCAGCGAGGTTTAGCCGTTTCGCCTATCCGCCGCCGGCGTTTGGCAAAGAGACAAACAACCGAGGGATGTTTTAGGCCTGAGGCGTGGGGCCTATATGACGGACGGTCCTTTAATAGCTCCTGTGGACGAGATAATCGGGCAGAAGCATGAGAAAATCGTCCGCCGCAAGCAGTCCCGCGAGGGCCTCCTTGGCCGCTGCCGATTCTTTCTCCGCCATCTCTCTGGCGGCCTCCATGCCGTAAACCGTGACATGGGTCAGCTTGCCCTGCTCTTCGTCCTTGCCGGGGGTCTTGCCCAGCTCTTCGGCCGTGCTCGTCACATCTAGTATATCATCGACTATCTGAAACGCCGAACCTAGATGGCGCGCGTACTCGCCGTACCTTTCGAGGACGGCCTCGTCGCCGCAGCCTAGCGCCGCGCCGGTGAGCACCGCCGCCTCGATGAGGGCGCCGGTCTTGAGTGCCGCGATACGGCGGACGTAATGCGGGTCGTTTTCCATCCCCTCGGTGAACATATCGAGCACCTGGCCGCCGCAGACCCCCGCGGGGCCAATGGCCCGTGAGAATATGCGCATCGCGCGCAGGAGATTCTGCGCGGGAATCTCTTTCAGCTGCGACAGGGGAAATTCAAGGGACTGCGCCAACAGCGCGTCGCCCGCGAGGACGGCGAGCGTCTCCCCAAAAAGGGCGTGATTCGAGGGTTTCCCACGTCGCATGTCGTCGTCGTCCATACAGGGCAGGTCGTCATGGATCAGCGTCGCCGTATGGAGCATTTCAAGGCCAAGGGCCATCGGCAGAGCGGATTTCGCCTCTACGCCGCATCTTTGCGCCGCCGCGAGACAGAGTATAGGCCGCAGCCGTTTGCCGCCCGCCTCAAGCGAGTATTCCATCGACTCAAAGAGCTTCGGCGGCACGTTCTCCGCCCGCAGCCCCGCGGTCTCCCTGATGTAGCTCTCTATGAGCGCGCCGCCAGCCGCGAATTCCGCCTTTACGGCCCGCAGCCGCGCCTCATTCATCGCTCTTCGCCTCTTCCGCCTTTGGTACGGTCAGCGGACGCTCCTCGCCGTCCTGCGAGAGCATGGATATTTTCTGCTGCGCGTCCGCGAGGTAGGCGCGGCACTCGCGCACGAGGGCGATCCCCCGCTCATATTCCGTCAGCGCGAGATCTAGTGAAAGAGAATCCCCCTCGAGATCCTTCAGTATCTTTTCAAGCTCTGTCATCTTTTCGACGAAATTCATCTTAAAACTCCTCTCATTTTTAATCCTTACCAGTTGCAACTTTTAGCAATGCTATGATACAATGTCCAGGTTGATTGTTTCAAGGTAAACAAGGGGGGAAACAAATGTCAAAATTCTGTGATTGCTGCGGCCGCGGGCCGGCAACGGGAAATGCCGTCAGCCACTCGAACCGCCATACCAGACGTCGCTGGCTCGTCAACATTCAGAGCGTAAAGATCGACGTAGGCGGCGGAGAGACTCGTAAACTTCATATCTGCACGAAGTGCCTCCGTTCCGGAAAAGTACAAAGAGCCGTTTAATACGGCTCTTTTTTTATTCCCTTTATTCCTATTCCCCGCCATTTTTCGCATTCTCCAGAAGTTCCTCCGCCCCGTCCTCATCGACGAGGATCTCGCGCGGTCTGGCTCCGTCCGCCGGTCCGACGATGCCAAGCTGCTCCATCATGTCTATAAGCCTCGAAGCGCGCGAAAAGCCGACGCGCAGACGGCGCTGCAGGCCGCTGGCCGAGGCGATGCCCGTCGACATCACCGTCTCCACGGCCTCTTCCAGCAGGTCGTCGTCAAAGGTGCCGCCGCCGTTTCCGCCCGCGGGGCCGCTGCCCTGGGCCTCTATCTCAATAAAATCAGGTTCGCCGAAGGTATTCGTCATATATTTGAGCCACGCCGCGAGAATGCTCTCGTCTATCCATGGCGACTGGATACGTATCGGCTTCGGATGTTTAGTCGAGGAGAAGAGCATGTCTCCTTTGCCCAGCAGCTTCTCCGCCCCCGCGCAGTCGATGATCGTGCGGGAGTCTGCGTTGCTCGGCAGCGTGAAGGCGACACGCGCCGGAATATTGGCCTTGATGAGTCCGGTGATGATATTCACTGAGGGACGCTGCGTGGCGAGCATTAGGTGGATGCCGGTGGCGCGCGCCATCTGCGCGAGGCGGCAGATATATTCCTCCACCTCTTTCGCCGCCGTCATCATCAGGTCGGCCAGTTCGTCGACGACGATGACGATATGCGGCAGCCTGTCCTTCGGCAGCACCTTTTCGTTGTAACCCTCCAGGTTGCGTACGCGGATCTTCGCGAAGGTCGTGTAGCGGTTTTCCATTTCGCGTATCAGCCAGGCCAGCGCCTGCACCGCCTTCTTCGGGTCCGTCACCGGCGGCGTCAGCAGATGCGGCAGCCGGTCGTAGACCGCCATCTCGACGCGCTTCGGGTCTACCAGTATCATGCGCAGCTCCTCAGGGGAGCGCTTTGAGCAGAGCCCGACGATGCAGGAGTTCACGAAGACGCTCTTGCCCGAGCCCGTCGTTCCCGCCACCAGCAGGTGCGGCAGTTCCTCGAGGCCGACGACCATCGGGTCGCCGTTGACCGCGACGCCGAAGGGCAGCGGCAGCGAGAGTTTCGACTTTTTGAAGGCGTCGTCCTCGATCACCGTGCGCAGCGGAATGCCGCGGCGTTTGGGGTTCGGTATCTCGATGCCGACATAGGGCTTGCCGGGGATCGGGGCCTCGATACGGAGGCTCGGGACGGCCATCGCGAGCGCGATGTCGTTGGAGAGCGCGGCGACCTTGCTCACCTTGATGCCCGGCGCGAGCTGAATGCGGAACTGGATGACCGTCGGCCCGACGAGTATCTCCGCGAGGTGCGATTCGATGCTGAACTGCTCGAGCGTGTCGACGATCTTATCGCCGAGCGGTTCGGCGCGCTCCTCGTCCATCTCGCCGTCGCGCGATTCCTCCGGGCCGAAGAGCTCTATCGGCGGCGGGAATATCCCCTGCTTGATGCGGTGGCCGGAGGAGTCCTCAAGATTGAAGTTCGGGTCCTGGATCACGGCGGGAGCGGTGGAATCAGATTTTGCCGCCACTCTTTTGATACTCTCCGGGTCGTTGTAGTCTATATCTTCGCCGTTATCATCGGAATCTGGGCCGTCGTCGGGAAACTCGCCGCGCTCCTCATCGTATTCATATTCGCCCTCTTCACCATCCTCGGGCTGCGCCTCTTCATCCTCATAGGCAAAATAGTCGTCGTCGTCGCATTCCATGATATTCGGAGCGCCGCTCTTTTTGCGCGGGCTCTCGTAGCCGTATTCTTCAAGCTCCTCCTTCAGCGTCTCCTTTTTACCGGCTTTCTTTGCGCGCCGGAAAGAGGGTAAAGCTATTTTGGGCAGTTTGATATACTGGAAAATATGAATGTTATAGAAAAGCAGGGCGAAATAAATCAGCAAAAGGCCGATAATGAAGGTCCCCAGCACGCCAGTCGTCTTATATATGACCAGGCTCAGGAGACGGCCGAAGGCGCCCGCCGAGATATAGGGAAAACGCAGAAGGTTCTCCCCTCCCGTGAGCTGGTTGAGGCCAAGCAGCAGCGAGGCGAGCAGGAAGACGAAGAACGTTCCGAAGAACTGCCGGACGAAGCTCCTTATACCGCCCGCGATGAAATAGGAAACGGTGAGGTAAAGGATAAACAAAAGGGGAATGATGACGGAGCCGCCCACCGCCCTCAGCAGCGAGGCCGCGATGCGCGTGCCGCCGTCGCCCGTCCACGTCGTGTAAAGCGAGGCGATTATATAGAGGGTAAAGAGCATGACGATCAGGTTAGCGATCTTTACCGCCGATTTTATATTCGAGAAAGACTCCGTCAGCCTCTCTTTTAGGCTTTTTGAGGGCTCCTTGGCGGCCCTTCTTCTCGTTGGCGCCTTTTCCCTCATGCTTCGCTGCCTCCCACCGTGAGCCCTTCAATGAGCATGGAGGGCTGGCCGTCCGTCACCGGCACGCCCTGTCCCGACTTTCCGCAGATCCCGGGGTCCATGATGAGATTATCGCCGAGCGCCGATATCTTCGACAGCGCCTCGGGGCCGTTTCCCGTCAGTATAGCGCCGCGTACCGGCACCGTAACCTTCCCCTTTTCGATGAGATATCCCTCGGTGACGTAAAACACGAAGTCCCCGGAAGTCGGATCCACCTCGCCGCCGCCCATCTTTTTAACGTAGAGGCCGTTTTCTGTCCGCGCGAGCATCGTCTCAAAGCCGTCGCCGCCCGGTATCAGGTAGGTGTTGCTCATACGGGGCACGGGGATGTTGTGGTACGATTCGCGGCGGCCGTTGCCCGTCAGGGGCAGGCCGTAGAGCTGGGATGAGAGGACGTCGGTAATATATCCCTTCAAAACGCCGTTTTCGATGAGGACGGTACGCTGCGCGGGAGTCCCCTCGTCGTCGAAGCGGTACGCGCCGTAGAGCCCCGGCATCGCCGCGTCGTCGATCATCGTGACGCTTTCGTGCGCCACCTTCTCGCCGATGCGGCCGCGGTAGACGGAATAATCCTTCTCCACGATATCGGCCTCAAGACCGTGGCCGCAGGCCTCGTGTATGATCGTGCCGCCAGCCTCCCCGTCCATGAGAACGTTCATCGTACCGGCGGGACAGGGGCGCGCCTCAAGCATCAGCAGCGCGCGGCGCAGAGCCGTGCGCGCCACCTCGAGCGGTGTTGCGCCGCACCAGAAGTCCGCCTCGCCCAGCGACATGCAGCGGCGTTCGGAACCGGTCTGCAGCACCCCGTCTCGTTCGGCGATCACCTGCGCCGCGAAGGACGAATAATAGCGGCGGTCAAAGGCCGCCGTCCCGTCCGGCCTGATTATCAGCACATGACGGTGTGAGACGGAATAACGGTAAGAGCTCTGCCTTATATGTTTGGATTCCTTTTTTATCGTTTCGTCGATCTCGCGGAAAAAATCCACCGCCGGGGGCGCGATAGGCTCTCCCCTCTCCATCAGAGGCTTCGGCGAAGTGCTCTCTCTCAGCCCCTCCATACCGGCGGAGGCGACGCACTCGGCGAAAGAGGCAGCCACCGAGGCCTCATCGTTCCCCGGGGCGTGCGCGTAGAAGGTCCTGCCCCCGACGATCACGCGGCTTCCCGCGCCGTCGGAGGTCGACGACGAGATGCCGTCTATCTTCCCGTCCTCAAAATGCACGGAGTGCCCCTCGCCGCTCTGGATGAAGATATCGGCGTACTGGGCTCCCCTCTTGAGCGTCTCCTCTATATTTTCGTGCAAGAAATTCAATTTGTCAGTCATGCCATAGCCTCTCCCGTATAGTTCGTCTCTTCGTCGATCTTTGTCTCTATGCCCTCGCCCCGCAGGGACTCCATCATCTCCATGAGATATGGCAGCTGCTCCTTCGGACTGAAGACGGTGATCTTACCGGCCTTCGCGTCGTCCGTCTGGAGAAAGCCGATGCCCTCCGCGGCGTCTATTATCCAACTGATATAGTATATATCCTTTTGCGGCACTATGAAGCGCACCGCGGCTATCTCCGGCTTCACAGCCCCAGCTTCCTCTGCTTCGCGAGGTGTTCCTCGTAGCTCTTGCTGAAAATATGCCGCCCGTCCCCGCCCGCGAAAAAGAAGAGGTAATCGCTCTCCTTAGGCGACAGCGCGCTCTTCCACGAATCCTCCGAGGGAACGCAGATCGGGCCCGGCGGCAGTCCTCCGGATATATAGGTGTTGTAAGGTGAATCTATCTCTAGATCCCGGTAAGAGAGGCGGCTCTTTTTTATGTTCCGCTCGTCCCAGGCGTAGATGACGGTGGCGCAGGACTGAAGCCGCATATTCTTTTCAAGGCGCTTGAGGAAGATACCGGCGAGGACCGGCCGCTCGTCCGCGGACTTCGCCTCCCCTTCGACGAGCGAGGCGAGAATACCGCTCTTCATCACCGCGTCAGGCGTCGTGCCCGGCGCGATAGACGCGCCGACCCGTTCGTACCAGAGCGCGGAGGCCCTTCTGACAAATTCAGCCGCCGCCTGTGGCCCCGGAGCGAGGAAATAGGTCTCGGGAAGCAGGAAGATAAGGCGCTCCTCCTTTTTTCGCGGCAGCCACTCCCTGACCGCGGGCGGGAAATTTTCCGCATCCTCCATCGCCGCGTTGAGATATGACTCCCCCTCCGCGCTGCTGCCGAAAAGGGCGGCGACCCGCTTGTAGCGGAAGCCTGGTATCAAAGTCACGCGGTTCGCGGTGGGTTTCGCCCGCGCCAGCTGCCGCGCGACGCCGGCGGGAGTGGACTTATAAAGGCTGTAAAGCCCGGGCTTCAAGCGGCGGTCAATACCAATCTCCGCCATCGCGCGCGCCAGCTCCCCTGCGTCGTCCACCGCGCCGGCCTTCGCGATGATCTCCGCCGCCCCGCGCGCCGAAACGCCGCTGGGAATGACCGCTTCGACCGAGACGGACAGACTCTTAGGCAACTCCGGGTATTTGTACGGAAGATAAAAACAGATAAAACAGTATACAGAAGCTGTAAACAAAAATAACAGAAGCTCCTCGCCCTTTTTCCTCATAAACGCCTCTCCCTCTGGTATTTGCGCATCTTTGTTATTATATATTAAAAATGGCTGACTGTAAGCAAAGCATAAAATTTTGCCGGTTATGAAGATGACCGAGGCGTGGCCGCGCTGTGCCGTGGGGTTGAATTGGAGACTGGCGGCATTAGTGTGTGGTTTTGGCACTGTTGGGCACAAAGGCAGGACCTGAAGTCGCTGGACTCCGGGGCAAGCCCGGAGTGACGGAAGAGGCGGGGTTGTTGTTGTCTTGTCGCTCCGGCCTCCGAGCCGGAGCCTAGTGGCGTTGGGGTTGGAGTTGGGCTATAGCGTAGTGAAGTGAATACAACAGGACCTGGCGGTGTTGGGGCTGTCCTGTCGTTACGAATCAAGCCCGGAGGGACGAGAGGGTGGCTCTTTCGTCGTCTCCGGGCTTGACTTGGGCTTAGTCTTTCTGACTTGCCTTATCCATTTGGTTCTGCCTTGTTGCCTTTGTTTTACTTATTCTGCTTCGCCTTGTTTTTCCTGCCCTGCCTTATTCCCTTCCAGTCTTACCTTTTCTTTCTCCATGCCAGCGGCAGGAGGGCGAGGAGCGCAAGCGCTCCGAGGCCGGCGCTGCATCCGCCGCCGGAACCGCCGTTATGTTCGATGGAGTTCCAGAGGACCTTATACTGGCTCCTGGGGTCGCGTTGTTCCGAGGCGAAGAGGTAGGGTGAGAAGGCACGTACCGCCACACCGTTGTCGTAGTCGCAGTTCTTCGGGTCGTAGACAAAGCTGAAGGTGCGCTCCTCCCCCGCCCTGATGAGGGGGAATTCCGTCGCGCCGAGCAGCGAGCGGTTGACGCCTCTTTTGCCAGCGAGCAGCCCTACGCGCAGCAGAGGCACGTAGTTTATCTCTTTTTCTTTGCCGCCGATGTTGAGCCTGCCCCCCGTGTATTTCACCCTGACGTCGATCTTCATCTTCTTAGAACGCGATTTTTCGTCGATCGTCAGCGGCTCTTGGGAGACGGTGCCGTCCTTCGCCATTTCGTAGGCCGTGACGCCGGTTATCGCGATATCGGGATAGTTCTCGACGGAGACGGAGGCCGCGCGCGCGACGTTTGCCGCCTGGGCGCTCACCGTGCCGAAGAAGTCCTGCGGGTCGTAGCTCCCGACCATTATGTAGCCGTGGTCGTTGTCGGTGCTGAGCTGCTCGCCGTCGTATGATATCACCGCGTGCAGCCAGCCGAGGCCGGTATCCTTGGGGGCCGTCCAGCCGTTGAGAACGGCGTAGTCCCAGTTGTCTCCGCTATCCGAGTTCCCGGTGCGTCCGTTTATACTCTTGATGGACGCCGGATTGTCGCCGGTTATCTCTTCACAGCCGCCGTCCGAGGCCGGGTTCGCGGCGGGATAGTTTGTCCCTCCCTCTGTCCAGGGCTGGTAATAGAATTTGACCTTGACCTCCCTTGTATTAACGAAGCTGTAGTTTATCACGCGCAGGCTCAGGTTGTATTTCTGTCCGCATTCGAGCAGTTTTGTCGCGGTGCCGTGATTGTCTCCCGTCTGTGCCTGCGAAGCATCCTCCTGCTTCTCGAAGCTCAGGCCGCGCATCTGGCGGCTCGTATTCGGGTTGTCGTTTTCGGCTAGGTAGTAGACCATGCTTTCGATGTTGTGTCCGGCGGATTTATTCTTTATATCGTTGTTCCAGCGGAAGGGCAGCAGCAGCCCGGGGTCGGCGTAGGTCATGTAGGGGCTGCCGGGCCCCCATATCCTGCTTTGGAACGATTCAAGTTCCGGCACGGCGTAGCCGACGCAGAAGGCTCCGTCGTCATGCGTGAAGTAGGCGATGTCCGACTTGAACTGCATGTCGGAGGCGCTCCAGCTATCGGTGTACATCGTATAATTGCGTGCGCCGGGCCAGGCCATCGTCACGCCGAACATTGCCGAGGCGTCGGTGGTCGTCGTCGAGTCCGTGCCCCATGTATAGTCCCCGTTAAGGTCAATTTTGATGGTAGATTCCCTGGTAAGTTTTCCACCTATTGTTGGATGTATATAGGCATGGGCTCCGCCAGTTTGGCTGACATGCTTCATATCAGAGTGTTTAGACGAGGTGGAGGCGTCCATATGGAACTCGCTCGCGTCAAGGTTGCCGATAATGTTGCCGGTGCCGGAGATAAATACCTCGCCGTTGATGTCGGACAAGGGGTTATACGGATTGATAGATATTTTTGCCTCCTTCCCCTGCGGGTATCCCGTTATATCTGTGAGCCGCTTGGGATAGGTAAAGAGGTTATAGTTGTCGTGCAGCGGCTCGTACCACGAGATGCTCCTTCCCGGCGTCGGAGTGAAGGTCGAGGCCGTCTCCGTGGGGACGATAAACTGGAAGTAGTTCTGCGCCTTGTATTCAACGCCGGCGTCGTCGGAAGCCGTTATGAACCTCTTATCCGCCGGCAGGATTATCGGATAGCGGCAGACGCTGTAATCATTGGCCCGGTAATAGAGCTGGTCGTCCCGGTCCGCCCTGTAGGAGAAGGTATAATTCATGGCCGACGTATATTCGTCCGTATTTTCCCTTACCCGGTCGGCGCCGTACTGCCCGCCAATGTCGAGCATCGGGTCTTCATTGGCGATGTTCTCCGAACGGTGGAATATTTTATCGACCACGCTGCCCTTGTGCGAAATCTCAAGTCCTAAGGAGGCGCCGGTTTTCAGGCCGTGCGTACCTGTTTCGGACGAGGAGCTCCCCCATTCGCCGTTGAGCTGCATGCCGGTGTAGTAGCCGTCGGTGTCAAATACTGCGAAGGAGTCGAGCGTCACCTTGCCGTCCTCCTCGGCATAACCCGACAGCGCGCTGCCGGCGGCGCGCACGCGGTCCCAGTGTTTCGGCGGCGCCTGCGTCACCATATAGAGCTCGATGTTGTCCTCCACCGTGATGACCGTCGGCGCGCCTACTACGAGGCTTTCCTCATAAAAATCTACGGCCTGCACTATCGATCCGATGCCATAGGTCGAAGCCGTGTCGTACTTTCCCTTGCCATTCAGTTTTAATCCCTCGCCGGAAGACCAGGAGAAAACACCCACGTAATGGGCAGAATAATTTTTGTCGACTGTCGAATGGCTGTAAGGTCCCGTACACCCCACCGCGATCTGGGCCCTTCTGGACTGGGGGTCATAGATGAAATAGCCGGTGCAGAGCGAATGGCGGATATAGTCGGGGTTGAGGGTCCAGCCCATCTCCTTGAAATCGTGCAGGTTATATTCGTATTTCGACCCAAGGCCAGTTATGTCGGCCCCCTTTGGGCTGTTCCAGTCGTGGATATAGAGGATGAGCTGATTTTCACCGCTTCTTTTGACGCCGAGCGTCCACATCAGCTCGCCGAATCCGTCACCGTCAATGTCGGCGATAGCGGCGTTCAGCGGAGAGGCGGTGACGCCGGAGAGCGACGACAGGTAGACGCCGGTCGGAGCGGAATCTGCCGTTTTGGCAAAGTCGCCCGCTTTCCATTGGTAGACACTCATCGCGACGGAGCCGTCGGAGAGGGGTTTCAGCAGCACCAGCTCGTCGTGGCCGTCGCCATTGAGGTCCCCGGCGGCCAGCCCGCCGCTGTAGTAGGATTCCGACGAGGAGCCGGTATCTTCCGCATATATCTGCGAAGAGGTAAATCCGCCGCCGTCGCCGGCCCCGATCCTATATATTTCCAGCCGGTTGCCGTCGTTGGGGTCGCCGGTGCTTCTGGAAAAATAGACCGCGGCCTCCGCTTTGCCGTCATCGTCAAAATCCCCGATTGTCATCCGGTAGCTGAGCGCGCCCCTAAAGCTCCCAGAATTCACCCCCAGGGCCGTACCCCCGCCGTTGACATAGTAGTATTTGACCTCTCCCGCTTCCCACGGCACTGTTGCTTTTTCATAGAGCGATTTGCCGTCGACGAGCAGCAGGCGCGCGTAGGCCTCGCCGTCGGCCGCCGTAGTGCAGAAGGCGACCAGATAGTCGGCGTATCCGCGCGCCCCTAAAGCTCCCAGAATTCACCCCCAGGGCCGTACCCCCGCCGTTGACATAGTAGTATTTGACCTCTCCCGCTTCCCACGGCACTGTTGCTTTTTCATAGAGCGATTTGCCGTCGACGAGCAGCAGGCGCGCGTAGGCCTCGCCGTCGGCCGCCGTAGTGCAGAAGGCGACCAGATAGTCGGCGTATCCGTCGCCGTTCCAGTCGAAGGCGGCAAGATCGTGCGCTCTGCTGCGGTCCAGCTGCATGCCGCCGCACTCGTAGGCCGGAGCCACACCGGGAATAATTATTTCTTTCATAAAATATAATCCGTATTTATCGTCGTCTCGCAGTGAGAGGCAGAGCTCGTTAGTACCATCGTCATGGTGCGAGAGATATGAGCCGACGTGGAGGTTCTTCCTCACCGTGACCGAGGTGTCGCCGCAGAGGTCGGGCGAGAGCGTGACCTCCCGCGGGATGAAGCCCTCCACGGCGGCCGAGGCAAAGACGCTGAAAGAGGGTAGTGCTGTCTTACTAGAAAAACAATAGTCATATTCGTCGTTATCATCCATATCGTCGTTATCCTTGTCAGTGAAGACAATATTTTCCATATCTCCCATGTTAGTCTCGCGTGTTACAAGCAATCTCTGCTTGGGGACCAGGCGCGCGTTCTTTAACATGCCCAGCGGGTCTTTCGCAACCGAATCCGGCACGCCGGTCGGGTCGGCGTCGGCTCTTAAAAGTCTATACCCCCCCGTATATAGCCGCCACCGCGGCCACGATAAAGAGGGCCGCTAAGAGGCCTCTGCCGAGAAATTTTTTGCGCAGTTCGTCAAAACGCATCACGCCACTTCCTCCCATAAGTTTCCGTAAGGTTTTTATTCTTTTTACTTTGTGCGATCGTTTCCTGATTATATCAGAAAATAGGTAAAATTACGCATTTATTGCAAAATTAGGAGAAACGGCAGTACCAACTGCATGTAATTTTGTCAACAGGCGGCGCGGGGAAAACAAAATCGACGCCGCTGGGCTCCGGCTCGGAGGCCGGAGCGATAAAATAAAACCAAGCCCCGTCCCTTCCGTCACTCCGGGCTTGACCCGGAGTCCAGCGTCCCTAGGTTTTGCTTTTGTTTTGTCGGCGTTACGCCGCTGTCTCCGGCGTGGAATGCCGTTTTTGCCGCCGGTAAAAATTCCTCGGCGGATAGGGGCATTAAGTATTGACATTAAGAAAAGTTAGGCGTATAAACGTAAGCTAATTAAACTTTGAGTCAAAGGAGAAGGCAAATGAGATATAAAACTTTTTCAGCATCGATATCGTGTTCGTCTCTCTCCTCCGGCCTTTCGTCGTGCGGCTGGTCGTCGTCGCTGTGCCGTTCTCAAAGCGAATAACCTTGATGCTGTAAAGTATATCCAAGCAAATAGTCCGGGTAGCGTTTTGAGATCGAAGGGTGTTCTTTCGGTCTTTTTTTATTTTATGAACTGGAGGTCTTATCGTTGAAGAAAAAATATCTGCTCACCCCCGGGCCGGTGGAAACGCCTCGGAGTGTCCTGGAGGCCGCTTCGCGGCCGCTGATCAGCCACCGGTGCGGCGAGTTTTCGGAGCTTTTTAAGGGTATATCGCGCAAGCTGGGCCGCCTGCTCGAGAGCGGGCAGCCTGTGGTGATACTCCCCTCTTCGGGGACGGGCGCGCTCGAATGCGCCGCCGTGAATTTCCTGCGCCCCGGCGACGTCTTTATCTCGCTCTCCTGCGGCGTCTTCGGCGACCGTTTCTGGGAGATCGCCGCGCGCACGGGGGCCCGCGGGATATATGTGGACACGGAGCCCGGCAGTGCGCCGACTCCGGAAGCAGCGGCGACCGCGCTGCGCGAGAATCCCGGCGTACGCGCGCTGCTGATTACCCACAACGAGACCTCGACCGGCGTCACGGTGCCGGTGAGGGAGATAATAGCGGCGCTTCCCGTCGAGGGCCGCCCGCTGGTATTGGCCGACGGCGTGAGCTCCGTCGGGACGATCGAATGTCTGCCCGAAAGCTGGGGGGTGGACGTGCTCTGCACCGCCTCGCAGAAGGGGCTGATGACCCCTCCGGGGCTCGGCCTGGTATGGCTGTCGAAGCGGGCGCTTGACGAGCTCGAGGGCCGCGAATGTCCCAGTTATTATTTTGATTTGAAGCTTCATCTGAAAAATATGAAGCCGGACTCTTACGCCAACCCCTACACGCCGCCGGTATCGCTCTATTACGCGCTCGACGCGGCGCTGGATATCATCCTCGACGAGGGCGCGCCCGCGTGGTTCGCGAAGCGCCGCCGGTATGCGGAGGCCTTCGCGGCGGCCCTTGAGGAGCTCGGCTATGAGCTGCTGGTCAGGGACAGGCATCTGCGCTCCGCCGGTGTCACCGCCTTCTCCGCGCCTGGAGGCGCGAGCGAGGCGGTGAGAAAGCGCCTCTCCGCCGCCGGTTTTGAGACGGCGGGCGGCCAGGGGGCACTGAAGGGAAAGCTGATCCGCGCCGCGCATTACAGCGACTGGGAGATGCCGGAGATGGAGGATATTCTGCGTGCCTTCGCGGAGGCTATCGGCAATAATTGCGATGATAGATACTTAGAAACTGCCCGAAATATTTTTGAAAATAGATAAAGGATGGGAGATAGCGTGATGGATAATAAATGGAAGATATTGGTTACGGAGAAGGTCGGCGAGTCAGGGCTTGATATTTTCAGGAACGCGCCCGATGTGGAGCTCGACGTGGAGATGGGGCTCACGGAGGACGAGCTGATCGCGAAGCTGCCCGGTTATGACGGGATCTTGACGCGCAGCGGCACGACGATGGATGAGAAGAAGATCGAGGCCGGAAGGAATCTCAAGGTTATCGGCCGCGCGGGGGTCGGCGTGGACAATATCGACCTGCCCGCCGCGAGCCGCCACGGCATTATCGTCATCAACGCGCCGAGCGGCAACACTCTCGCGGCGACGGAGCTGACGATGGCCAATATGCTCGCCGTCGTGCGCCACGTGCCGCAGGCCTGCAGCTCGCTGCACCGCGGCAAATGGGACCGCAACCGTTTTACGGGCTGCCAGCTCAGCGGCAGGAAGCTTTTGATAATCGGCCTCGGGCGCATCGGCAGCGAGGTGGCGAAGCGCGCGCGGGCCTTTGATATGGAGATCATCGCCTATGACCCCTATATACCGCAGAAGAAGGCCGAGTCCCTCCATGTGGAGTTGGTGAGCGACCTTGAGGGGGCCGTCTCTCTCGCGGACGTCGTGACTATCCACACGCCGCTGACGGAGGAGACCACCAATATGATCGACGCCGATATGCTGCGCGCCTTCAAGCACGGCGCTTATCTCGTCAACTGCGCGCGCGGCGGCATTGTCGACGAGGCGGCGGTGGCCGAAGCGGTGCGCGAGGGGCGGCTCTCAGGCTTCGCGACTGACGTGTTCAGCGCCGAGCCGCTGGCGAAAGATCACCCATTCCTCGCGGAGGATATCGCCGAGAGGATCGTCATCACGCCGCATATTGGTGCTAATACTCTGGAGGCGCAGTCCGAGGTCTCGCGCATCGCGGCGCAGAATATGCTGATGGTGCTTCGCGGCGAGCCCTATGCCCACGCGGTGAATCTTCCCTTTATAGAGCAGACGCTGAACGGCGACCAGCGGATGTATCTGAGCCTCTCACGCAAGCTCGGCGTGCTCGCGGCCAAGCTCGCTCAGGTGCGCGGCGCCGCCGCCCACAACTGCCATGTCACGCTGCGCGGCGCGCTCTTTGAGGATGAGGAGAAGCGCGTCGCAAACCAGCTGCGCCCTTACACGATCGCCGTCCTCAAGGGGATGCTCGAGGTGAGCATAGGTTCTTCCGTCACTTACATGATCGCCCCGCTGCTCGCGAAGGACCGCCGCATTTCGATAGACGAGAGCTGCGGCGAGTCAAAGACCTACAAGAATACCATCGAGGTGGAGCTGGAGACGGAGAAGGGAGCGGTCTCCCTGCTGGCGACGATCACGGAGGAGGGACGCCAGCGCATCGTGCGCGTTAATGACTATTGGGTGGATTTCGTGCCGAGCGGCAAGCTGCTCATCTTCCAGAACCACGACCGTCCCGGCGTCATCGGCAAGATCGGCAGCGTCCTCGGCGAGGCGGGGGTCAATATCGCGAACTTCGCCCTTGGCCGCAAGGAGGGCAGCGGCCTCGCGCTCGGCGCTCTGGAGATAGACGGAGAGACTGACGACCGTCTGCGCGGTGAGCTCGTGAAGAGCGGCGATATGGTCTGGGTGACGACGGTTGATTTTACGAAGGCGGGATAGTTTATGAGATTTTTTGTAATAAGGCACGGAGAGACGGCCTGGAACGTCGCGGGACGTTTTCAGGGCCAGCAGGATACGGAGCTCAACGATAAGGGACTGGCGCAGGCCGATCTGCTTGGCGACCGTCTGGCCGGACATAGGTTCGAGGCGGTGCTGACAAGTCCCCTCGCGCGCGCGAAGGTGACGGCTGAACGCGCCGCGTCGCGCTGTGAGTACGGCGAGTTTTTAACGGTGGGGGCGCTGACGGAGATCAACCACGGTGACTGGGAGGGGCGTCTCGCCGACGAGATCGCGGCGGAGTGGCCCGAGGAGCTCCACCGCTGGCATGTGTCACCCGAGACGGTGACGATGCCAGGCCCCGGCGGAGAGAATCTTGAGGATATCCTGCGCCGCGCCGTCCCCGCGGTGGAGGCGGCGGCGAAAAGGTATGAGGGCGACGTGCTGCTGGCCTCGCACGACGCGGTAATCAAGGTGCTGCTGTGCTATTGGCTCGGCGCGCCGCTCGCGAGTTTTTTCCGCTTTCAGGTCCCTAACTGCAGTATAACTGTCATCGAGGTGAAGGAGGGCTCCGCGCCGCGGATGCTTCTGATGGGAGACGCCGCGCATCTGGGGGATAGCTTTGAACGCCCAGAGCAGAAAGGTCTGTAAATCGGCGTTTATACGCGCCGCTGACTTAGCTCAACAAGGCCGGAAAATCCTCGACGCACCGAAGTGCGCCTGCGGTTTTCCGGCCTTATTTCGCGTCGTCATCAACACGTCTAAACGCCGATTTCCTTCGGGTGGGAAAAGAGATAAACAGCGAGCAAACGGCAGCCTGGCTCCGATAGGCTGAAAGATAAATAGCTGTCTTTTGTCTTTGTCCATTGTTGATTTTTAGTGGGTTTGTCATGTATGATTTGCTGAGGGTGGAATCTAATCCACGCTTACGTAGTATAATATATGTCATTGTGGAATTTTTATGTAAGTGAGTGATGATATAGATGTTAGGCGCGCTGATTGGCGATATCATGGGCTCCGTCTTTGAGCGGGCCCCGCACAAGTCCAAAGAATTTGATTTTATCTCGGAGAGAAGCCGTTTCACGGACGATTCCATGCTCACCGTCGCGACGGCGGACGCACTTCTCCACGGCTACGGCTATATGCCGGTCTTTAAGTATTGGGGGCGTTCTTATCCGAACGCCGGATATGGGCAGAAGTTTTACCGCTGGTGCCTCTCCGACAACGACGAAACGGGAGAGAGCTACGGCAACGGCTCCGCGATGCGGGTCTCCCCCATCGGCTGGGCCTTTGACAGCCTTGACGAGGTGTTGGAGGAGGCTAAAAGGAGCGCGGCTCCGAGCCACAACCACCCGGAGGGCCTCAAAGGAGCGGGCGCCGTCGCCGCCGCCGTCTTTCTCGCGCGCGGCGGAAAGAGCAAAGATGAGATAAGGGATTATATCGCCGGGGAGTTCGGCTATGACCTGAACCGCCCGCTGGAGGCGATCCGTCCTGAATACACCTTTGATTCATCCTGTCAGGGCAGCGTGCCGGAGGCGATCATCGCCTTTCTGGAATCGGAGGACTTCGAGGACGCGCTCTGCAACGCCGTCTCGCTCGGGGGCGACTCCGATACGCAGGCCTGCATCGCGGGAGCGATCGCCGAGGCCTTTTACGGCCCCGTCTCGAAGCGCTGGGTGACGATGCTCAACATTCTTTTGCCGCAGGAGGCGCTGCGGGTCGTCGACGCGTTTAATAAGAAGTATCTTGATTCCTGCTATAATTTCTTCTGCTGCGGTCAGGAGAGCGCGGAGGGCCGCCCCTCGGAGAACGGCATGCCCTATGAACTGCTGAATCTGAACCCAGGAAGCTGCCGCTGGTGGGTGAAGGAGCTTGGAATGCAGGACGAAGTCTGGGCCTTTGTGACGGAGTCCGAGATCCCACGCGAGGCGAGCGTCTATTTCTCGACCGACACGCCTGTGATATTCGATCAGCTCTGCTTTAAATCATTTGAGGACGCCTTCATCGCGCTCAACAGGAATGGCTTCGACCTCTATTTTGAGAACTACGCGGAGGGCAGCGGACCGGGTTACTACACCTCCGCGCCGCGTGGACGCTTCCGTATCGAGCCGCACCCGCTGTTTTCCTCCGGTAAGCACTGGATATAATAAAAAAACAGAAGAAGAACCGGCGTTTATAAAAATTGGCGCGAATTAAGCGCCGTATGCTTCATAAGCCTATAGCGCTTATGTGCGCCGGTTTTATTATTATGTGAAAATCTCAGAGCCTGTTTACGTTCTTTGTGTGAGTATGATAAATAGCGGTTTAGCTTTTGATATAGTAAAAAAACAATAGGTAACGGCTGTTTACCATTGTTTTGTCACACCGGCCTCCGAGCCGGTGTTCAGCGGCGTTGCCATATTTTTCCGCACCTCGTAAGGCAAAAACAAAACCCCACGCCGCTGGATGCCGGGTCAAGCTCGGCATGACAAACAAAAACAAAACTAAATTGCTATTTATCTTCTTTTCGACCTTTGCCGACGCATTTACCTGTCTCTTTTTATAAGAAAAAGCCTCCCATCAGCATTTGACATAAGAATATCCGGGTATTAAAATCTTAGTTAATATTATACGATATGTTTGCTTTATATTAATAAAACATACAAGTAATTCTATGCTGAAGAGGGGCGGTGCGTCGGATGCACAGCGTGTGGGTGAAGGGATTATTGTCGGCGAAAAACGGGATGAATCTCTACCGGGGCTGCTCTCACGGCTGTATATACTGCGACTCGCGCAGCCGTTGTTACCGCATGGAGCATGATTTTGAGGATATCGAGATCAAGGAGAACGCCATAGAGCTGCTTGAGGCGGCGCTCCGGCGCAGAAGGCAAAAGTGTATGATCGGGACGGGTTCTATGACTGACCCCTATATTCCGCTTGAGATGGAGACGGGCAACGTCAGGCGCGCGCTCTCCCTGATCTATCGGTACGGTTTCGGCTTTACCGTCATCACCAAATCGGCCCGTCTGCTGCGTGACCTGGATCTGCTGAAGAAGATAAACGAGCGAAGCAAGTGCGTGGTGCAGATGACGCTCACCACCGGCGACGAGGAGCTCTGCCGGAAAATCGAGCCGAACGTGAGCACCACGAAGGAACGCTTCGAGGCGCTAAAACAGCTGCGCGAAGCCGGGATACCCACCGTCGTCTGGCTCTCCCTCATCCTGCCGTTTATCAACGACACGGAGGAGAATATCTCCGCCATACTGGATTACTGCGCGGAGGCGAGGGTCCGCGGCGTCATCTGTTTCGGTATGGGGCTGACTCTGCGCGAGGGAAACAGGGAATACTTCTACAGCCGCCTGGAACAGTATTTCCCCGGTATGAAGGAGCGGTATGCTGAAAAATACGGCGGCCGCTATGTGGTCACCAGCCCAAACAACGGCGGGCTTATGCGGCTCTTTCATGAGAGATGTGCCGCCCACGGTATCATGCATGACAACAGCCGCATATTTGAATATTTGAGTACCTTTGAGGAAAAGGCCTTCGGCAGGCAGTTAAGTCTCTTCGATTAAAATCTCCGTACGCGCCTCTATCGATAACTTTCTGCTTTAAAGGGTGAATATACGGAGTTTTTGATAATTTTCCGTATAAATAAGGGGTGTTGCCGCCGTATTATATGCAAATGGCGTAGAAAACAAAGTTTTTACGGAGTACCTTATTAGATAAAACTACCTGTATCTATCAATCCTCCTGCTGTATAAATATAAGCAATGCAAGAAACATAAAATAAACGGAGGATTTACACAAATGAAAAAGTTTGCATCACTGTTAACGGTTATTTTAGCGGCTGTTGTTATGATGGGAGCCACCCAGGCGGCTAAAGCGGAGGCGGCGGCGTACCCGCTGAAGAAGATCTCCCCGCAGGAGGTTGCGGTGCTTCTTGAGACGCAGCGCCCGATAGCGATCATCGACGTCCGCAGCCTTCCCGACTTCAAGGCCGGTCACATCCCCACGGCGGAATCACTTCCCTTTGAATTGATGATGGATGCCATGACGCATACAATGATCCCCGATGTGAACAAGGTCATCGTGGTCTACGGCGCGAACGACAAGATGAGCAAGGAGGCCGGACAGAAGCTCTGCGATTTCGGCTACAAGAACGTTTACTACATGCCCACCTTCACGGAATGGGTCGGCGAGATAGTGGTCATCGGACCGGCGAAGTAGTCTTTCCCATACTGATCGGCGGACCTCCCCCGCGGGAGGTGCGCGTTTTTTGACCGGGTGGCAAATGTGGGCGGCGCTTGATTTTTTTTTATTTATTTTTTTTTGTTATTTTCAGAGTGGTTATAAAATAATATCTGTGTAACATTATATATTTGGGAGGAATCGTTTTGGAACTTAAGGGAAGCAAGACGGAGAAAAACCTTTGGGAGGCGTTTGCCGGAGAATCGATGGCGCGCAACAAGTACACCTATTTCGCCTCCGCCGCGAAAAAGGCCGGATATGAGCAGATAGCGGCGATATTCCAGGAGACGGCCGACAATGAAAAGGAGCACGCGAAGCTTCACTTCAAGGCCCTTTCCGGAATCGGCGACACGCTTGCCAACCTTCTTGCCGCCGCGGCCGGTGAGAACGGCGAGTGGACCGAGATGTATCCGCGCATGGCGAAAGAGGCGCATGAAGAGGGCTTCGAGGAGCTTGCCACGATGTTCGAGAACATCGCCAAGGTCGAGGCCGTACACGAGAAGCGTTACCGCGAACTTGCGAAAAACGTTGAGGACGGAACCGTATTCGCGAAGGGCGGCAAGCTCTTCTGGAAGTGCCGCAACTGCGGCGCGGTCTTCGAACTCGACAAGGCCCCCGAGAAGTGCCCCGTGTGCCAGCATCCGCAGGCTTATTTCGAGATCGAGGCGAGAAACTGGTAGATAAATTTTAACAGACGGAGATAATCCTAAATGGCGCGCGGAGCTTTACCTCCGCGCGCTTTTTCGTTATCAGCCGCAGTTTCATCTCCCGGGCGACCTTTTCTTATTTTTTATGCTGCGATGGACGTTCTGCCAAATTTATTATCAGCAGGCATAAAACGCCATAATATATATTTTCGTCTATTCTCGCTTTGAAGACGATGAGATGTAGATATATTTCACTTAAAGTAAACTATTTGAAACCTTGATAAAAAGGTATATAGATGCTATATTTCACTTGTTTAGCTATATTTTGTATCATGGTGATTATTGTACAGAGTAAAAATGCTTATTATAAAGAAGTTATATTTACGGCTTTTAGCCCGAAACCTCGTTAACAGACGGGGATATGGGTATGTGTTCAAAGGCTGGGATGAAAGATTGGCATAAGGGTCGCCACTGCCATTTTTACCGTTTATGTAGTCTGGACTATTCAGGCTTAGGAGGAAAATGGATTGGATTACAATAGGTACGCCTCAATAATCATTGAACAGCAGGATACTATCTGCTATATCTGCGATATAGATACGTATGAGCTGATGTACATCAGCCCCGCCGGCTGCAGGCTCGTTGGTGTGGCTTCAGATGCCGGCTGGCTGGGGCATAAATGCTATAAGCTTATTCAGGGGCGTGACGCCCCCTGCCCATTCTGCACAAATTCAAAGCTCCGGCAGGGGGAAAAATACTGCTGGGAGTTTTTCAACCCCAATCTCCAACGATATGTGGCGTTAGAGGATACGCTCGTGGATATCGACGGCAAGCTTTGCCGGTTGGAGATGGCGACGGATATCACGGACCAGAAGATGGCCATCCATGAGCTTAAAAATCAGCTGACTGCCGAGGAGGCATTGGTACACTGCATCCAGACGCTGACGCTTGAAAGCGATATGAAGCTCGCGATAGACAGGCTGCTGGAGAACATCTGTAAATTTTACGCCGGATCCCGCGCCTATATCTTTGAATATGAATTTGACAAGAAGATAATCAAAAATACCTACGAATGGTGCGCCGAAGGCGTCAGCCGCGAGATCGATAACCTTCAGGATATCCCTATCGAGTATATCGCCGGCTGGAACAGGATGTTTGCGGATAGAGGGGAATTTTTCATCACCTCGTTAAGGGGAGATCTGGACCATAATTCCGAGGAGTATCGTATTCTTGACGCGCAGGGCATAAAGAGCCTGATCACGGCGCCTCTGCTGAAAGGTGAAAAGATAATCGGGTTTCTGGGGGTGGACGACCCCACCGTAAATACTGACGATAAAAGCCTTCTGCGTTCCGTGACCTGTTTTGCCCTCGCGGATATTGAGAAGCGGCGGCTGCTCAAACAGCTGGAATATATGAGTTATAACGACGCGCTCACCGGCCTGCAAAACCGTAATAAGTATATCGATGTCCTGCAAAGCTACAGTGAACGGCAGCCCGAGAGGCTGGGGATTTTATTTCTGGACCTCAACGGCATGAAGGCGGCGAACGACTCCTACGGACACGCCTACGGCGACTATCTGCTCTCGCACGCCGCCGAGATACTTCGCCGGAACATGGGGGACAACTCTTTCCGCATAGGCGGCGACGAGTTCGTATCTCTCTGTGAGAATATCTCCAAAGAGGAATTTGAGAAGAGGGTCGCCTCGCTTAGGCGGGAGGTCAGCGAGGATAAAGACTGCAACGCCGCCGTGGGGTTTGTCTGGAAGAGCGGAGATTTTTCCTTCAATGAAGGCGTCAGCTATGCGGAAAGGCTGATGTATTCTGAAAAACAGGATTACTACAGACATGTTCTCGACCACGGCAGGGAACGCAGGATCGGAGTTTCCGGCCAAGTCTGGGAGGAGATAGACAACGGCCGCTTCGTTGTCCATCTGCAGCCTGTCGTCGAGCTGGAAAGCGGAATGATAGTCGGCGCGGAGGCGTTGGTACGCAAGGTCGGCACGGAGGGACGGCTGATCGCTCCCGATAAGTTCATCTCCCAGTACGAGGTCGAGGGCGTAATCTGGCACGTGGATTTCTATGTATTTGAGACGGTCTGTTCAATGCTCAACCGCTGGCTTAAGTCGGGGATATCTTTAAAAGTGTCTGTCAATTTTTCCAGATATACCCTCATGAAACCGCGATTGGTGCCCGAACTCCTGTCTATCTGTGAAAGGCACGGCGTCTCGCCCAAAATGCTGAATATAGAGGTCACAGAAAGCATCAGCCAGGTGGACCGGGATCAGCTGGCGAAGATAGTGGACAACCTCAAGAGCGCGGGATTTTTAATCGTCCTTGATGATTTTGGCACAAAATATTCCAACCTCTCTATCCTGAGCGCCGTGGATTTCGACAGGGTCAAGCTTGATAAATCGCTGGTGGCTGACATAGAGGAGAATAGAAAGAGCCGCATGGTCGTAAAAGACATCCTCAGGATGTGCGGAGATTTTAAGGGTACGAAGCTGCTGGCCGAGGGAATCGAGACTGAGGGACAGCTGAGACTGCTCAACGGCTACCGATGCGATTACGGCCAGGGTTTTTATTTTTCCAAGCCTCTCCCTATAGAGGACTTTGAGCGGCTGTACCGCGAAGGCGCTTTTCTGCCGCGCATAGATTTGGGGGAACCGTCCGCGGTGTCTCCTAAAAAGTAGAATAAACGGCGCTGCGTGGACGGCCGTTTACTTTTTCATATTTTCGGCACGCCCCTTCTCCACTCGTGCCAGTTTCCAAGTATCTCTTTTACGAGCGGCGCCGTCGTCCGATAGTTGTTGACCACGCCGATCGCGAAGGCTCCGCTTGAAGCGGTCTTCTCCATGCCGTGCGGCATCTGGTCGAAGTCCGTTCCCGATCTTATTATGAGCAGCCTTTCAAGATGGTGGCTCTGTTTCAGGACGTAGGCGATAGCGTTGTCCTCCTCCTGCAAGATGCCGTACCTCCCTGCCTTGTGTTCACGGCAGAGTCGTTCGGCCTGTGCCGAGGTTTCGCCGCCGGTCTTTTTGGGGCTGACCGTCACCGAGGTGGCGGTAAATATGAAGGGGTCTGACTGGGCCGTCTTTGACGGGTAGCGGTCTCTGTGCTTTGCCGCTTTAGCGTTGTCTGTCAGCTTGGTGTCTTTGTTCAGCAGGAGCGACCATTTTATAAGATCTTCGTTGAGTCTGAAGAGGCTGCCGCTTTTGGCTACCATGATTTTTTTCTTGCCTTTTTTGACGGCGGCCGTCTTGTATTCGTGGTCGAGCACCCATTCGGCGATACATACGGAGCCGGTGGAGGCCGCCTGCGGCGGGACGCTGGCGCTGCCGGTGACTACGAAGTAGGCCTCGCCGAAGTCGAAGCGCGGGTCCTTAAGCAGCGCGGAGAGCGAGCCCATGGCGCCCTTTTTACCTTTGGCGATCGTAATGAAGGCAAGTCCGTCTTTAATATAGATATAGGAGTCAGTTCCCTTCACCCGGTAGTATTCCGCATTGGAAAAGTTTTTATCGTACCAGCGTTTTATCTCCAGTGAATATTTCAGCGGAACGCGGGCGATATCTTCGACGGTATATGTTGTAAGGATCACGACTTTTAGGGGAATTACCTCGGCCCTAGCCGGGGAAACGAAGAAAAGGCTCAGGTAAAACAGAAGGGTTATAATCAACACTTTTAATTTCATTAGCACCACCACGCAAAACCATTATCTGGTAATTTAGGGCATGATTATACCAGAAAACCGCCGGTTTATGATAAAAAATGTAAACGAAGCAAGGCAGGCACTTCAAATCAGGCAGGGCAGATTGTGGCCGGCCATAGTCCGCCATGATTTTTATGCCTCTGTATCGGGATGCTGACTGAATGGGAATATGGCGGCCTTACGAACCGCCCCTTCTCCCGCCCCGAAGTATCCAATCAACAGCCGCCCTTACCGCGGCGGGTGAAAACGGTTTGTGGATGATTTCCGCCGCCCCCATTGCGCAGACGCGGCTTTGGCATTCCAGCGTTTCGTCCGCGGTTATGACGACAACGGGAATCTTGCCGATGAGTCCCGCAGAGGTCATCTTTTTCATGACCTCGTACCCGTCAATAGGCGACATGACGATGTCAAGCAGCAGCACGGCGATCGCCTCCCCGTGCACAGCGAGCTGTTCAAGCGCCTTCACGCCGTCCTCGGCCTCAATGATTTCGAGGCTGTCGCGCGCGAGAATATTTTTCAGGATGATACGGTTGATCTCCTGATCGTCGACTACAAGGATTTTTTTATTCTCGGTCATGTCATTCACCAGCAACCTTTATCTTCACGCTTTAATCAGATATTTGCCGCGCCGTGCCGCGGCTTGAGGCTAAAAGGGCGCTATTTGCCGCCTCCGCGTCTTTCGCATATTATCTCCGATATCAGCCTGGCGATGAATACCAGCGCGTTGATCTGATCCTGGGTCCATAATCTGTGGATGACGCAGTCGTCGAAGCCGACAAAGCCCTTAAATTTCCCCTCTTCCGTGATCGAGACCTGCAGCGTCGACAATATTCCCTGCGCTCCCAGGAGCTCCCGAAGTTCTTTTGAGCAGTCTTCAAGATTAGGGCAGTAAAAAACCCCTTCTTCATTGAAATTTTTCCGGTAATCTCCGCCAAAATCCAGAATAGGTATATTCACTAACAGGGTTATCTGGGGCTCTATACCCTCGTTGCACCATTCGTACGTGTTATTGACATAGAGGCCGTCCTCAGTGGACTCAAATATATAGGCGCGGCTGACGTTGAACATTTTGCCTATTACATTGAGGATGAGATTCAGCGCCGAGTCAAAGCCGCCGCGCTCGCGCAGCGTGTCGAAGGTCAGCCGCAGCATATCGGAGGGATTGACGCCAAGCTGGTTTTCCGATTCGATGCTGCTGCCTGATGTCCGTGAGGATGCGTTGGACTCCCCCGTTTGGGGCGTTACCCCCATCCTGTCGCCGTATGCCACGTAGTTGTTTTTCCCGCTGCGTTTTGCCTGGTAGAGCGCTTGGTCGGCCTGGCTGAATAGGGACTGAAAATCATTCTCCTTCGATGTGGCGATGGCGACGCCGACGCTGCAGGAGAGGTTGCGGCTGTACATATTCTCGTGGAGTATGCCGCCGAAGGAGTCGAGTATCTGCTCCGCGTGCGAGTAGGCCGTCGCCGCACTGGGAATGTGGGGCATAAATACCATGAATTCATCGCCGCCTATCCGGGAGACTACGTCGCTGGAGCGGAATATCGCGCTGATATTCTCAGCCAGTTTGCTCAGTACCGCGTCCCCGAACATGTGGCCATAGCTGTCGTTCACATGCTTGAAATTGTCAACGTCGACGATGAACATGGCCCCCATATCTCCCGGCACCATCGTCTGGAGGTGACGTTCGACCTGTTCGCGTCCAGTATTCTTGTTATATAGCTTTGTCAGGGAATCTCTCTCGGCCTTTATCCTCAGCTCATAGGTCTGCCGCCTGTCGCTGTCGATGTCTATTATTACGCCGATGACCCTGAAGGGATTCCCCATCTCATCAAATAACGCCGTCGCCCTTACCCTGCCCCAGTGATAATTGCCCAAATCATCGGCGATGCGAAGCTCCTCTTCCATGTAGGCCGTGCCGGTGGACATAGCGTCGAGTATGCGCCTGACGGCCTGTACGTCGTCCGGGTGTACGTGCGGGTTCTCTTTTATTTTAACGCCGCTGCCGGCAGGCTGATAATCATATTTTTTGTACCAGTTGGGCGAGATGAAGAACTCGTCGCTCATTATGTCCCATTCAAAAATTATGTCGTTGCTCTGGTCGATGATTATTTTGTACCGTTCCAGAGAACGCAGCAGTATCTCCTCTCTCTCCTTTATCTTCGTGATGTCGATGAGGAGGCTGCTGTAGTATCTTACGCCGTCGCCGTCGACAAGGCTGACCGTCTTATCTAGCACCCAGACAAGCGTGCCTCCCTTTGCCATGACCCTGTATACAAGTTCAAAGGGAGAATCCGCGGTTATGTATTTTCTTAACGACGAAACCAGCCGCTGCCTGTCCGGCGGGTAGATCATCTCTAAATAGTGGTTGTGAAACCTTGAGGCGATATCCTCTTTCGTGTATTTAAACAGATCGAAAAAGCCGCAGCCAGTGTATATCAGCGTCAGATTGGCATCGTCGAGATATCTGTTGACCCCGATAAAATTTGAGGCGGCCCCGTTATCGTAGCCGAAGTCGTCGAAGAGTCTGGCCCCCTGAGCCATTTCTCGCTTTACCGCCGGGCATGGGTCGTTTGCAGGCCGCTCCGCAGCTGAAGCGGCGGAGGTATTGTCGGAATAGGCTTTGGATAATTCCGCGAATGTGTTTTTTACATTCTTGAAACAGGCCAGCAGCCTAGGCGAGAACGCGCCGCATTTTCCCCCGATTATCATGTCGCAGGCGCCGCTATGAGAGACGGCTTTCCGGTAGATCCTGTCGTTTGTCAGCGCGTCGTAACAATCTACCAGCCCGACCGCCTGGGCGTGTATTGGGATAGTGTCGCCCGTCAGCCCCTTGGGGTATCCTCTGCCATCCCAGCGCTCATGATGATAGAGGCAGATATCCATGGCATAGCGCATAAATCTGCGGTCGCAGTTTTCAGTGTTCTTGTTAAGGTTCGCAAGTATTTCATATCCCCGCTGCGCATGGGTCTTCATGATATCGAATTCCTGTGCCGTCAGTGGCCCAGGTTTGTTTAAAATCGCCTCGGGAACGGCGGATTTGCCGATGTCATGCAGAGAGGCGGCCTCCGCGATCAGGAGGATACGGTTATCGTTGATACCGTATTCGGGATAACGCCGCGCGACCTCTTCAAGGAGCGTCTGGGTAAAGAGCTGCATGCGCTTTATGTGCCGCCCCGACTCAAGGTTGTTATATTCCATCATAGATCTCAGACCATCCAAGATAGGCTGTTTGTACCGATGAAATTCCTTTGTTTGCTGTCTGATTATGTCGCAGAAAGCCTCCCTGCTCCTGCTGGCGTCGGTGATATTTTTGATCCGCTGCCGGAGAATCTCGGCGGCAATCGGTTTTATCATCACATCGCAGATGCCGAAATCGAAGGCCATAAGCTTGAGCTCGACAGAATCTTTGTCAGCTATGACCACTGCCGGTATCTTTGCGGAAACCGCGTATCGGGCGGCATCTTTCGCAAAGGTGAAAAAATCTATTTCGTCTGCGGCAACCACGAAAATTACCGCGGCAACGCCCTCTCCCTCCGATTTAACGACAGAGAGCGCCTCGTCGCTGTCCGCCGCTTCAAGTGCCGTCCATTTATCCGAGGAGAGAATCTCTTTGATGGCGGCCCTTTCATCTTCCAGAGGGCTGATAATGAGGAGCTTATTTCTCATAGGCATCCTTTCTCCATTGTTTCGCGGTATAACTATCGCCGTGGTCAAACAACGGCCGCGAAATGCAATGTGTCCCTATATGCCTCAGCATACAGGGACATTTATAAATATTTTTATGTATTATACTACCTGCATCAGTATATTCGATGAAAATAACCATTGGCGATGACGGACGAAATTACCGGCGGGTGTGTTGTAAGCGTCGTTTCTCTTCGCCGTTGGCCGCTTCGCCCCTTTACGAATAAACGGGAGACTACAGCTCGATTTCTGTTTTAAAGGCAGTGACCGCCTCTCCAGTAATCTGTACAAGGGCGGGCCGGCCGTCTGTAATTTTCACATTCACCCTCATGCCGCCGTCACGTTTGATCGCCTCGCCCTGCCGGATGGAAAAGGAGAGTTCGTCTTCCGACTGCAGCACTTTGCATATGCCAAAGTGCACAAGGTAAATTCCCAGAGGGCCGTTGGCGTTGCCCGTGACGGGGTCCTCCGAAATGCCGATAGCTGGCGCGAACATACGTCCGTGAACCAGCACGTCGTCCTCGGTATTTAATGTAAAAACATAATAGCCGCCGCACCCGACCTCGGCGCTGATCGCGGCAAGCGTCCCCATGTCAGGTTTAAGTCCGTGCAGCCGTGTTTCAGATTTTATTCCGACCATGATCTTGGAATGGCCCGCCGAGGCGACGGCAACGGGGCAGTCCTCCCTTATTTCGTTTTCCTCTAAACCGAGCGCCGCGGCTATCCTTTTCACAATAGGCGGCTCAAAAGGCATGCCTACCTCCGGCGTCCCCTGGGTCATAACTATGGAGTAATCTTCATCCTCCCGTATGATCTCCACGGGTAAAATGCCCGCCTTCGTCTTTTGCAGCACTTGGCCGGAGACCGCTTCTCCCTCTATCGCCCTAACATAATGCGCCGCGATCGTCGCATGCCCGCAGAGCGGCACCTCTGTTGTCGGCGTAAAGAAGCGCACCTCCACATCGTATTCCGGCGAAGCTGAGGAAAAAATAAATGCCGTTTCGGAATTGTTCATTTCGCGCGCTATCCTCTGCATCTGTTCCTCCGTAAGGCCATCGGCGTTAGGTACAACGCCGGCCGGGTTTCCGTGAAATCTATCCCGTGTAAATGAATCTATCTGATAAATTCGGTAAGTCTTCATGGCTCTCCTCCTTCGCTTCCGCTTTGCCTGGCTGCTTATTATCGCCGGTATTTTATTATAGCCTGAAATGCAGCAGGTAAAGGGTTTGGCACATCCTGAACGTATAGCAAACACATCAATTATGTTCAGAGGTGGTAAACAGCGGTCTTCTGCGGGTGGGAAGTAGATAAATTACGATTTACCAAAGATTTTGGCGCCCTCTTCGAGGGAGCTCCCCGCGAAGCGGGGTGAGGGAGAGTTGACCTTCGGTTCTCCCGCGGCTTTCGCCGCGGGCTCTGTATGGCGCGCTTTCCGCGCCATACAGAGCAACACTCCTTCCGTCAGCCGCCAAAAACGGGCGGCCGACACCTCCCTCAGAGAGGGAGGCTACAAGAACAAAAATCGCAATTTATCTTTTTCCCAACCAAAGCTGAATCGTTATTTATATCCTTGCTGCCCCCGAACGAGGCCGACGCTCAGCGGAGTACTCCTGTAACACAAAAAGGTCCGTGTCTTGGAATATCCAAAACACGGACCTTATACAGCCGAAAATGTACCGGACGGGGGGGCTGTTCTAGCCGAGAGCCTCTTCCATCTTCGCCGCCGTCTTCGCGGAATAGCCGGCGATCTCTTCGAGGGCTTTCGCCATTCTCATGCGGCATTCCGCGGCGAAGACCTCGTCTTTTACTCCGGGAAGGTTGATGCGCACATTGTAGGAGGCCGCCTTGCCCGCCGCGTCGGCCAGCAGGGCCGCGCTGCCCGCGTCGCTGGCCGCGTTGGGATTTCCGAAAGAGGCCGCTTCACAGGCGAGCCTTGCCGCCACCGCGCAGGCTTCAAGGGTGCGCAGCGGTACGTCGGTGGCAGTTTTGGAGGCCTCGGCCATCGCCGCCCTGCGCTCTGCCTTCTGCTCGTCCGTATCTTTGGGCATCTTCATCGCCGCCATAAAGACGTTGAAGGATTCCGTATCGTCGTTCATCAGCTTGACGAACGAGGCGCGCAGAATCTCGCTCTCCTTGAAAACCTTCTCCATCGCCGCCCAGTTGTCTTTATATTTTTCTTTGCCGACCGTGAGGCTGCCCACCATCGAGGTGAGGCCGGAGGCCAGCGAACCGCAGAGCGCGGCGACGCTGCCGCCGCCGGGGGCCGGTGAGTTTGAGGCAAGTTCGTCTATGAATGCGCCGACTGTCATTTCTTCAAATTTCATAT